>JBDSTQ010000276.1:0-3356 GCA_039928195.1 Sphingomicrobium sp. | reverse complement strand
CTGCACAATTGGATGCCGCTGGTTCGGCTGGCGACCTCGGGTTCGGTCGGCTGGTACAAGGCGTGGGCGGCGGGTGAATGGTCCTCGCCTGATCCGGTTCCGTTGTTCGAATTGTTCATGGCCAATGCGGTCGCGCTGGGCGATGTCGCGCGCGCCAAGGGGCCGATGCGCTGGGTCAATTCGCTCGCCCATCGCCTGCGCGACAATGGCATCGCCCGCGCGCGGCAGAATATCGCCGCGCATTATGACCTCGGCAATGATTTTTATTCGGCCTGGCTCGACCCGAGCATGACCTACTCGTCGGCGCGGTTCGTGCCCGGCGACACGCTTGAGGCGGCGCAGGATCGCAAGAATGAAATGCTGCTCGACCGGCTGGACCTCAAGCCCGGCCAGCGCCTGCTCGAAATTGGGTGCGGGTGGGGGACACTGGCGATCGCGGCGGCGCGGCGCGAGGTTGAGGTGGTCGGGCTGACGCTGTCGGTCGAGCAAAAAGCCTGGGCCGATGACAAGATTGCCGCGGCGGGGCTGGGCAAGCTGATCGAGATCCACCTGCAGGATTATCGCAGCGTCGACGAGCGGTTCGACGCCATTGCCTCGGTCGAAATGGTCGAGGCGGTCGGCGAACGCTGGTGGCCGGCCTATCTCGACTGCATCCGGCGCAACCTGGTTCCCGGCGGCAAGGCGGCGCTGCAATTCATCAGCATTGATCACCGCTTGTTCGATGCTTATTCGAGCAGCGCCGATTTCATCCAGGCGTACATCTTTCCCGGCGGCATGTTGCTCAACGAACCGCGCTTTGAGGCACTGGCTGCGGAGCGCGGGCTGAGCTGGTCAAAGCGCGAGGGTTTCGCCGACGACTATGCCGCAACGCTGAGCATCTGGCGCGCGCGCTATGACGAAGCTGTCAGCGAAGGCCGCCTCACCGATTTCGACAACGCATTCCACAATTTGTGGCGTTATTATCTGATGTATTGCGAGGGCGGCTTTCGCGGCCGCGGAATAGATGTGGCGCAGGTTACGCTTAGCCGATCGTAACCCGACTTCCGCTCGCTGCGTCGCCTTGCAGATGCTCGAGGATTGCGCTGGCTACGACTTCCGGCCCCTTGAGTGATTCGGGTTCTTCACCCGGAAATGCCAGCTGCCGCATCCGGGTGCGAGTTGCGCCGGGGTCGAGGCTCTGGACCCGCACCTTGCCACCGTGCGCGGTCTCGTCGGCATAAGCGCCGAGCAGCATGTCGAACGCCGCCTTGGACGCGCCATAGCCGCCCCAGAAGGCGCGCGGCTCGCTTCCGACCGACGACGTTACGCCGATGATCTCGGCCTTGGCGGATCGGCGAAGCAATGGATCGAACGCCGCGATCAGCGCCTGGTTGGCATGGACATTGAGCGCGAACACCCGGCCCAATTCCTTGGGGTCGAGATGTTCGACTGGGCTCAGGCTGCCGAGCATCGCGGCGTTGAGCACCAAAATATCGAGGCTGCCCCACCGCCCGGCGACCGCCTCGGCCAGTTTCTTGATATGGTCGCCCTCGGTCAGGTCCATCGGGGCAATCGTCGCCGCGCCGCCGGCGGCATGGATCCGCTCCTCAACCTCCTCCAGCGCCGACGCGGTGCGCGCCGTCAGAATCACATGCGCTCCAGCAGCGGCAAGCGCTTCGGCAGTGGCGGCACCAATCCCACGGCTAGCGCCGGTAACAAGCGCCAGCTTGCCATCGAACGGCTTCGTGTCAGTCATTGCAAATCCTATTGGTTGGCGGCGACTGGAAAGCTGTCTTCCATCGCTTGTTCCTGCGCGGCGTCGCTCGCGCCTGCCGGGTGATCGGTCAATTTGGTCGGATAAGCGCCGGTGAAGCACGCGTCGCAGCGCTGCGGCTGGGCCGGGTCGCGCGCTTCGCCCATGGCTTGGTAAAGTCCGTCGATGGTGATGAACGCCAGACTGTCGGCCTGGATGTAATCGCGCATCGCCGCGACATCCATCCGTGCCGCAAGCAACTTCTCGCGCTCGGGCGTGTCGACGCCGTAAAAGCAGCTGTGGGCGGTTGGCGGGGAGGCGATGCGCATATGCACTTCGGTCGCCCCGGCATCGCGCATCATCTGCACGATCTTCAGGCTAGTGGTGCCGCGGACGATGCTGTCGTCGACCAATACGATGCGCTTGCCCTTGATCAGCGCCGAATTGGCATTGTGCTTCATCTTGACCCCGGTGGTGCGGCCATTTGCGCTGGGCTGGATGAAGGTGCGGCCAACATAATGGCTGCGAATGATCCCGAGCTCGAACGGGATGCCGCTTTCCTGGCTGAAACCGATCGCCGCGGGAACGCCGCTGTCGGGCACGGGGACGACATAATCGGCCTCGACCGGCGCTTCGCGGCTCAGCTGGGCACCGATGTTCTTGCGCACTTCATAGACCGACTTGCCCTCGGCGACGCTGTCGGGGCGGCTGAAATAGACATGCTCGAAAATGCACGGCCGCGGACGCTGCGCCGCGAACGGGTGAAGCGATTTGGCGCCGGCGTCGTCGACCAGGATCAGTTCGCCCGGCTCGACATCGCGCAGGAAGGTCGCACCGACCACGTCGAGCGCCACGGTTTCCGACGCGAACACGGTCGCATCGCCCAACGTCCCCATCACCAACGGCCGGATGCCGAGCGGATCGCGGCAGGCGACCAGTCCCTGCGGCGTCAGGATGACCAAAGAATAAGCGCCCTCGACCTGCTTCAACGCATCGACCAGCCGGTCGACCAAGGCGTCGTGGGAGGAGGTGGCGACGAGGTGGATGATGACTTCGGTATCGCTGGTCGACTGGAAGATCGAGCCGCGCTTCACCAGTCGGTCGCGAAGCGCCATTGCGTTGGACAGATTGCCATTATGCGCGACCGCGAACCCGCCCGTCGCAAGCTCGGCGAACAACGGCTGGACGTTGCGCAAGCCATTCTCGCCGGTGGTCGAATAACGATTATGGCCGATCGCGGCCGACCCGGCGAGCGCGTTGATGATATCGTCGCGGTCGAAATTGCCGGCGACATGGCCCATCGCGCGGTGCGAATGGAAATGGCGTCCATCGAAAGTGGTGATGCCCGCCGCTTCCTGCCCCCGATGCTGGAGCGCGTGGAGCCCAAGCGCGACGAACCCCGCGGCATTGTCCGCGGCCCACACGCCGAAAATGCCGCACTCCTCGCGCAATTTGTCGTCGTCGAACGGATTGGTCGTCAGCAGGTCCATCATGTGCCCTATGGGTCCGCGGCGCTCAGGCGAGTCATATAGTAAGGCTGCGCGCGTTTGTCGCCCACGCCCGAACAATGTGTGAAATCCTAACGCGTTACGCCTTGAAAAGCGCCGGATATTGGCGCTTCAGC
>JBDSTQ010000275.1:0-4456 GCA_039928195.1 Sphingomicrobium sp. | reverse complement strand
AGGCGCGGATCGCCGCCGCGCATGCCGCGCGCAACGCGACCATCGCCGGCCTCGCCCGCCGCTTGCTCTCCGCGGCGAAGGCGCAGGACGTCGCCGAAGTCGCGACCGCGCAGCTCGCTGGCCTGCTGCGCTGCAATGCCGTGCTCGTCAGCGGCCACCCCGAGCCGCGGCTGATCGCTTCGGCCCCGACCCCGGCGCGCCTCACTCCAAGCGACATCGCTGCCGCCGCGATGACCCTCGAGACCGGCGAGAGCAGCGGCCGCGGCGTGGCTCGGGTCAACGCCGCCGAATGGCAATTTCGCGCAATCCGCGCCGATCAGCGGATTATCGCCGCGATCGGCCTCGCACGCGACGACGGCATGTCGCCGGTCGCCGCGGATCAGCTTGCCTTGCTTCAGAACCTGCTCGACCAGGTCGCTCTGGCGCTCGAACGCGCGCGGCTCGAAAGCGAGGCGCGCGACTTTGCCACGCTGCGCGAGCGCGACCGCCTGCGTTCCGCGCTGGTCGCCTCGATCGGGCAGGATCTAAAGCCGCGGTTGGCGACGATTCTCAAAACCGCCGCTGCGCTTCGCCGCGGCGCCACCGCCGACAAAAGCCTGGTCGCGACGATCAATTCGGAAGCAATCCAGCTCGACCGCTATATCGACAATCTGGTCGAGCTCGGGCCGGCCAGCGACCAGCTGCCGATCACCGCCGCCGGAGTATCGATCGACCTTCACCACCGCGCGGTCGCGCGCGACGGCAAAAACGTCCATTTGACGCCAAAGGAATATGCCGTTCTGGCGGAGCTTGCCAAGCACCCCGGCCAAGTGCTCGGCCACGCGCATTTGCTGCGCTCCGCCTGGGGCCCGGCGCAGGAAGGCCAGACCGAATATTTGCGCGTCGCGATTCGCTCGCTGCGCCAAAAGCTCGAGCGCAACCCGGCGCGCCCCGTGCTGATCGTCAATGAGCCCGCGGTCGGCTACCGCCTAGCGGTCGCGCAATAACGCTCGGGCAAGCGTGCGCAGTGCGACCAATCCACAGCATTTTAGGGTTAATTCGCATTTACCCGCTTGCATCTTACGGTGGTTAAGGCACAATAGGTAGTAGCGCGAGAGGGGGTACTCTCAATAGCTGGTGGTTGGCGGCGGAATAGCTATATTCCGGTGACGACCCCGCTTGTGCCCGATTCCAGGTCCAACGGTGGCCATGTGGATATCGGGGACGAAGCCGAGAAAAGCCCCTCTTCCGCGCAAAAAGGGCTAGGGTGCAAGCCATGCCCCCGAGTCGAACATTGCAGGAACAAATGGTTCGCGAGCGGGCCGATCAAGGACGGGAAAGCGCGATGGATTTTTCAAGCGGAAGCGACACTCCTCAGGAGGATCTCGGCGGCGCCGCGGTGCGCACCAGCAAGACGGTCGACGACCGCGCTTTCGCCGTCGTCACCGACGAGACCCGCGATGCCCTGTTGACCGAGTTCGGCAAGGACACTTTGGGTGACCGCTATCTGCTTCCCGGTGAAAATTTCCAGGACCTGTTCGCGCGCGTTGCTTCGGCTTACGCCGATGACGCCGCGCACGCGCAGCGCGTCTACGATTATATCTCCAAATTATGGTTCATGCCGGCGACCCCGGTGCTCAGCAACGGCGGCACCGGCCGCGGCCTGCCGATCAGCTGTTATTTGAACAGCGTTTCCGACAGCCTCGACGGGATCGTCGGCACGTGGAATGAGAATGTCTGGCTGGCGTCCAAAGGCGGCGGCATCGGCACGTATTGGGGCCATGTTCGCGGCATCGGCGAGCCGGTCGGTCTCAACGGCAAGACCAGCGGCATCATCCCGTTCGTGCGCGTCATGGATTCGCTCACGCTCGCCATTTCGCAAGGGTCGCTGCGGCGCGGCTCGGCCGCTTGCTACCTCGACATCTCGCATCCCGAGATCGAGGAGTTTCTCGAAATCCGCAAACCCTCGGGCGACTTCAATCGCAAGGCGCTCAATCTCCACCATGGCGTGCTCGTCACCGACGCGTTCATGGAGGCGGTTCGCGACGGATCGGAATTCCATTTGCGCAGCCCCAAGGACCAGTCGGTCCGCGCCACCGTCGACGCGCGCTCGCTGTTCCAGAAATTGGTCGAAACCCGCCTCGCGACCGGTGAGCCGTACATCATCTTCATCGACCAGGTGAACCGCTCGATGCCCAAGCATCACCGTGATCTCGGGCTCAAGGTGACGACGTCGAACCTGTGCAGCGAAATCACGCTTCCAACGGGCAAGGACCATCTCGGCGCCGACCGCACCGCGGTGTGCTGCCTGTCGTCCTTGAACGTCGAAACCTGGGACCAGTGGAACGGCGACAAGGACTTCATCGAGGACGTCATGCGCTTCCTCGACAATGTCCTTTCGGATTACATCGCCCGCGCCCCCGACGAGATGGCGCGCGCCAAATATTCGGCCGAGCGCGAGCGCTCGGTCGGGCTTGGCATCATGGGCTTCCACTCGTTCCTGCAGGCGCGCTCGATCCCGTTCGAGGGCGCGATGGCCAAAAGCTGGAACCTCAAGATGTTCAAGCACATCCGCGCGCAGGTCGATCAGGCTTCGATGATGCTCGCCAACGAACGCGGCCCGTGCCCCGACGCCGCCGACATGGGCGTGATGGAGCGGTTTTCGTGCAAGATGGCGATCGCCCCGACCGCATCGATCTCGATCATCGCCGGCGGCACCTCGGCCTGTATCGAACCGATCCCGGGCAACATTTATACCCACAAGACGCTGTCGGGCAGCTTCTCGATCAAGAACCCCTATCTCGAAAAGCTGCTCGACGAGAAGCGGATGGATGTCGACAAGGTGTGGAATTCGATCCTCGAGCATGGCGGCAGCGTCCAGCATCTCGACTTCCTCACGCCTGAGGAAAAGGACACGTTCAAGACCAGTTTTGAGATTGATCAGCGCTGGCTGCTTGAGCTTGCCGCCGACCGCACGCCGTACATCGACCAGGCGCAATCCTTGAACCTGTTCATCCCCGCCGACGTCGACAAATGGGATTTGATGATGCTCCACTTCCGCGCGTGGGAGCTGGGCATCAAGTCGCTCTATTATTTGCGCTCGAAAAGCGTCCAGCGCGCCGGTTTCGCCGGCGGGGTCGAGGCCGACAACACCCCAGAATTGAAGGAAATCCCGCTCGCCAGCACGACCGACTATGACGAATGCCTGGCGTGCCAATAGCCGCTGGCCGATGACCCTCCCCGACATCCTCAAACTCGCCGCCGGGCTTGCGCTCATCGCCGCCGGCATCTGGCAATACCGCCGCCGCTCGGGCGCGCCCAACGACAGCTACGGCAGTCAGTCGGCGGTGCTCCTGCTCGCGGTCGGCGTGATCGTCCTTATCGTCGCCTTGGGCGGGCTCGATTATCACCCGAGCCAGAGCGAGCTTGAGGCGATGCGCCAATGACCGGCTTCATCATCCTCGGCGTCCTCGCCATGCTGATCGGCGGCAGCCTGCTCGCCATCGCCATCCGCCATCGCGCCGAGCAGCGCCCGCGCGACGCCGCGATGCTCATCGGCGGCATGATGCTGACCGCTTTCGGCCTCGTCATCGCCGGCTTCGCCATCGCTTATCAGCGCACCGCCCCGCTCGACTTCGACAGCGGCGGAACCTCGCAATGATGATGCGCCTACTCAGGGTGCGCTCATGAACAATGGCCTCGCCAGCGACAGAATCCTGTTCAGCGTGGTGATCGCGGTCGGCGTCGCGCTCTTTGCCTTTGCCCCGGCGTTGGTGCGGCTTCAGATCCGCCTGCTCAAATGGCAAATCGAGTGGATGGAGCAGCCCTGGGCCAGTTGGCCCCTGCGGTTTTTCGGCGCTGCGTTCGTGCTTTTCGCCGTCGTCGGCCTTATTTCTCAAACCTAGTCCCGGAGTAACCGCCATGCCCCTGCTCAAAGCCTCCAGCAGCTACAAGCCGTTCGAATATCCGTGGGCGTTCGAATATTGGAAGCGCCAGCAGCAGATCCACTGGATGCCCGAGGAAGTGCCGCTGGGCGAGGATTGCCGCGACTGGGCGCAGAAGCTCACCGACCACGAACGCAATTTGCTCACGCAAATCTTCCGCTTCTTCACCCAGGCCGACATCGAGGTGCAGGATTGTTACCACGACAAATACGGTCGCGTGTTCAAGCCGGTCGAGATCAAGATGATGCTCACCGCCTTCAGCAACATGGAGACGGTGCACATCGCCGCCTACAGCCATCTGCTCGACACCATCGGCATGCCCGAGAGCGAGTACAGCATGTTCCTCCAGTATAAGGAGATGAAGGACAAGCACGACTATCTGTCGACCTTCGGCGTCGATACCGATGAGGATATCGCCAAGACATTGGCGATGTTCGGCGGCTTCACCGAGGGGCTGCAACTGTTCGCCAGCTTCGCCATGCTGATGAACTTCCCGCGCTTCAACAAGATGAAGGGCATGGGCCAGATCGTCA
>JBDSTQ010000274.1:0-7667 GCA_039928195.1 Sphingomicrobium sp. | reverse complement strand
GCACCCATCCCGCCAATCGCATGGCCCCATGCGCCCGGCACTCCCGCCGCTTCGCCGAACAGATGGTGGAGGAGGACGTAAGCACTGCCTGGCGCGCGCGGGCTCGCGAAATTGCCGACTACGCCGTCAAAGCCGAACAGCGCCTTGGCGAAATCACCCTCGAAATGGCGTTCAAGCACTTCCGCCGCGCTACGCGTCGCGAAGTCGTGGACCGTACGGATTTCCTTGGTCGACAAGCCGATGAGGTCGCGCGCGAGGGTCAGCAGATTGCCAAGGTCGCGCGAACCGGCATTGGGCGGCGCGCGCAGGATCCATTTCTTGAGCAGCCCGACGACGCTTTCAAGCTCGGCAATGTAGCGGTCGTAGCCCGCCGCGTCGGCTTTGACGTGCCGCGCAATTTCCTTACGCGTCAGCCCGCCGCGCCCCGAGAGCAAATAATCGCCGTCCCCGGGCAGGAAATTGTCGGTCTTGCGCAGCACGACCTTGAGCCCGTGCCGCTCGAGCTGCATGTCGCGAATGACGGTCGGGTTGAGCAGGCTGACGGTGTAAGCGGCAGCCGAGTTGCGGAAACCGGGAAGGAATTCGTCGGTCACCGCCGCCCCGCCGACCGTGCCCGCGGCCTCGAGCACCGTGACCTTATGGCCCTTCTTGGCGAGGTAATATGCGCAGGTCAGGCCATTGTGGCCGGCACCGATGATGATCGCGTCCGATTGCATCAGGCGTCTATAGGGGCGTTCAGCCAACGCACAATCTGATGCGATGCGTGCAAGCGCTTCAGCGCATCAGCACCAGTTCCTCGGCCATCGTCGGGTGGAGCGCGAAAACCGCGTCGAAATCGGCTTTCTTGAGCTTGGCTTTCACCGCGATCGCCGCCGCCTGCAAAATTTCCGGAGCCTCGGGACCGATCATGTGGATCCCGACCACGACCTCGGTTTCGCCGTCGAGCACCAATTTGTACATCGAGCGTTCGTTGCGGCCCGCGAGCACATTCTTCATCGCGCGAAAATCCGATGTGAACGTCTGCACCGCGCCCAGCGTGTTGCGCGCCTGGCCTTCGGTCAGCCCGACGCTCGCCAGCGGCGGATGACTGAACACCGCGCTCGGGATGCAGCCATAATCGACGCGGGTCGGCTTATCACCGAAATTGCTGTCGGCGAACGCCTGGCCCTCGCGGATCGCGACCGGAGTCAGCTGAACGCGGTCGGTAACGTCGCCGACGGCAAAGATCGATGGCACCGACGTGCGATTGTCCTCGTCGACTTTCACTTTGCCGTTCTCGCCGAGCGCGACACCGACAGTGTCACAGCCCAGACCCTCGGTGTTGGGTTGGCGGCCGGTGGCGAACAATGCGGCGTCGGCTTCGATGTTGTCGCAGCCCGACATCGACAGCCGCAGCGAACCATCGTCGCTGCGCTCGATTTTGTCGAAGGTCGAATTGAAGCGGAAATCGATCCCCTTCTTGATCGAAATCTGGAGCAAGCGATCGACCAATTGCTGATCGTATCCGCGCAGCAAAGTGTCGCTGCGATTGACCAACGTCACATGGCTTCCGAATTGATGGAAAATCCCCGCGAATTCGTTGGCGATATAGCCGCCGCCGGCGATCACGATTCGCTTCGGCAAATGGTCGAGGTGAAACACTTCGTTGGAGCTGATCGCATGCTCGATCCCCGCCAGCTCGGGCATCATCGGCCGCGCGCCGGTAGCGATCAGTATCTTGTCCGCGGTGACTTCCCGCCCCGATGCCAATTGCACGCTGTGCGGACCGCTGAGCGTCGCGCGCTCGGCGAAAATCGTGACTTTGTGATTGGTCAGCGTATCGGCGTAGGCCGCTTCGAGCCGCGACACTTCGGCAAGCACATTATCGCGCAGCACCGCCCAGTCGAAGCGCTTGTGCGGAACGTCCCAGCCGAACATCGCCGCATCTTCAAGATCCTCGGCGAAATGCGCGCCATAAACGAGCAGTTTCTTGGGCACGCAGCCGCGGATGACGCAGGTCCCGCCGACCTTATGTTCCTCGGCAATCGCAACCCGCGCGCCGTGCGCTGCCGACACCCGCGCCGCGCGCACACCCCCCGATCCGGCGCCGATCACGAACAGGTCGAAATCCGCCATTACAATCCTGCTCTTTCCATCAATGCGCGGGTCGAGATATCGAGCTCCACGGGGTCATCACTATCGTCCATTTGCCGCGCAATGTCTTTGCCGAGCTCGACCCCGAACTGATCGAACGGATTGACTCCGATCAGGGCCGCATTGGCGAAGGTGCGATGTTCGTAAAATGCGATCAGCGCGCCGAGGCTGCGCGCGTCGAGCCGGTCGAGCAAAACGGTCGAACTCGGACGGTCGCCGGGATAGTTACGCTGCGCATCCTCGCTTGCGCGCCCGGCCATCAGCGCGGCGCCTTGGGCGAACGCATTGAGCAGCAGCAGCCGGTGATGATCGGGGTCTTGCGCATCGTCGTCCTCGACAGCCGCGACGAACTCGACCGGCACCAGCACCGTTCCCTGATGAAGCAATTGGAATACCGCATGCTGGGCGTCGGTCCCGGTGCCGCCCCACGTCACCGGCGCGCTCGGTCCGTCGAGTGCGACACCGTCCGACTTCGTGCTTTTGCCGTTCGATTCCATCTCTAGTTGCTGCAAATAGGGTGTCAGCAACCGCAGCCGCTCTTCATAAGCAAATACCGCGCGCGTCTGGCAGCCGCGTTGCTCGACATAATAACGGTCGGCGATGGCGGCGATGAGCGGCGCATTGGCGGCCGGCTCGGCAAAGCGGAAATGGCGATCCATTTCGGCCGCGCCCTCAAGCAATTCCTCAAACGCGCTCCACCCCAGCGCGAGCGCGGCGCTGACACCGACCGCGCTCCATAGCGAATAGCGCCCGCCGACGCCTTCGCCGAACACGAGGATGCGGCTTTCGTCGATGCCGTAAGCGAGTGCCGCCTCGGGCGCCGCAGTGACTGCGATCACGCGTCCGTGCGGGTCGACAACTCCGCCGCCGGCGAGCCAGCCCAGCGCCGCCTCAAGGTTCGCCAGCGTCTCGGCGGTGGTGAAGGTCTTGGACGCGGCGACCACCAGGGTCGTAACCGGATCGAGCCCGTCGACCGCGGCATCGAACGCCGCGCCGTCGATATTCGACAGAAAACGCACGTTCGGCCCCGCGCGCTTGCGGCCCAGCGCATCGACCAAAAGCGCCGGTCCCAGCACCGACCCGCCAATTCCGATGTGCAGCACCGCGGTCACGGGACCGAACACGTCGGCTTCGATCGCATCGACCAGAGCTCGCGTCCGCTGCCGCCGCGCGCTGGCGAGATCGGCGTCCTCCGGGGCACCGCTGCCGCGCTCGGCGACGTGCGTTGCCGCGCGGCCCTCGCTAATGTTGACAATCGCGCCCGCGAACAGCGCCTCGCGCGCCGCGCCAAACCCCATCGCTTCGGCGCGCTCCAGGCCGGCGGCGACCAATCCGGCGTCGAGATGAGTCTTCGACCAGTCGAAATAGATCCCCGCGACCTCGAAACTGAGCCGGCTCAGCCGGTCGGGTTCGCCGGCAAACAGCGCGTCGAGCCGCTTGGTCTCATCTTGCCTGGGATCGCGCGTCATTGCCGCAGTGGACATAATGGGCGGCGCGGATATTGCCACCCCGGCTTGACCTCTGGCGTCAGCGCGCAAATGAAGCGCCGATGCCCGATCAACCCTATCGCCGCGCCACGCCGGCCCCGAGCGCCGACGACGGAACAGCACGCAACGAGCGCTCGAGCACATTGCGCTTCATTCTGACCCTGGCGATTCTCGCCTGGGTAGTGCGCAGCCTGATCATTGCCCCCTTCTCGATCCCCTCGGGCTCGATGCTGCCAACGCTGTACATCGGTGACTATGTCGCGGTCGCCAAATGGCCGTACGGCTATGCGCGGGTCAGCTTCCCGTTCGGATTTCCGCCGATCGAGGGACGGCTGCTCGGCGGTACGCCCAAGCGCGGCGACGTCGTCGTCTTCCGCCATCCAACCGAGAACGCCGATCTGATCAAGCGCGTCATCGGTGTCCCCGGCGACATGGTCGAGGTCCGCGGTGGCACCTTGATCCTTAACGGCCGTGTGGTTCCGCGCCAGCCACTTGGCCAATATCCATTGCCAATCAGCGCCAACACGCCGTGTAAAACGGTGCCACCCGCATTGCCCGCCGTGGAAACGCGCGCGGGCGAGCCCAAATGCATCATCCCCGCCTTTCGCGAGTCCCTCCCTGGCGGACCGACGTTCACCACGCTCGATCAGGTCACTGACGGCGCGGCCGACAATTTCTCAGCCGTTCGCGTGCCCGCCGGGCACATCTTTTTGATGGGCGACAATCGCGACGACAGCCTCGACAGCCGCTTCGGCCCCGAATTGGGCGGGATCGGCATGGTCCCGGTGGAAAATGTCATTGGCCGCGCGCTCGTGACTTTCTGGTCGACCGACGGCAGTGCGTCGTATGTGAAGCCGTGGACCTGGTTCAGCGCGCTGCGCGGCGGGCGCATGGGCAATGGCTATTCGGGCGCCGCCGAATGAGCGCCGAGATCGCCGCCTTCGTGCGCGAAACGCTCGGCTACACGGCCAATGACCCCACTTTGTTTGAACTCGCCTTCGTCCACTCGAGCATCGGCAAGCAGAGCTATGAGCGGCTCGAATTCCTCGGCGACCGAGTGCTCGGCCTGGTCATTGCCGAAGCGCTTTATCGCCGCTATCCGCAGGAGCCCGAAGGCAATTTGTCGCGGCGTTACAACGCTTTGGTTGCGCGCGAAACTTGCGCCGAGGTCGGCCGCACGATCGGCGTCCCGGCCCTCGTCCGCTTGGGCAAGCAAGCGCGCGAGGACCGCGCCAACGAAGGCGACAATGTCGTCGGCGATGTCGTCGAAGCACTGATCGGCGCGCTGCTCATCGATGGCGGGCTGGCGGCGGCCGAGCAGTTCATTCTCCGCGCCTGGGGCTCCTATCTCGACGGCCAGCTGCGCGCGCCGCAGCATCCGAAATCGACGCTCCAGGAACTCGCCGCCGCCAAAAACCGCGCCGCGCCTCTGTATGAAGTGACCGCTCGCTCGGGCGCGCACCACGCCCCGTTGTTCACGGTCAAAGTAAGCGTGCGCGGGATTGGCGAAGCGAGCGCCGAGGGATCGAGCAAGCAGGAAGCCGAAACCGCGGCCGCCGAAGCTTTGCTGGCGCAGCTTACATGACCCGCGCCGGCTTCATCGCGGTGATCGGCGCGCCCAATGCGGGCAAGTCGACTTTGGTCAATGCGCTGGTCGGGCAGAAGGTCGCGATCGTTAGCGACAAGGCGCAGACCACGCGGGCGCGGCTGATGGGCATCGCGGTCGATGGCGACGCGCAAATATTGCTGGTCGACACGCCGGGGATTTTCGTCCCCAAGCGACGACTCGACCGCGCGATGGTCGCCGCCGCCTGGACCGGCGCCGAAGATGCCGATCTCGCTCTGCTGGTGGTCGATGCCGACGTCGGGCTCAACGCGCAGGTCGAGCGGATTATCGCCGCGCTCGAGAAGCGCGATTCGCCGCTGCTGATTGCGCTCAACAAGATCGACCTGGTGCGCAAAAGCAATTTGCTCGGGCTGGCTACGGCGCTGACCGAGCGGCTCAATCCGCAAGCCCTGTTCATGATCAGCGCGACGCAGGGCGACGGGGTGGGTGACGTCAAGACGGCACTCGCAGCGGCGGTGCCCGAGGGGCCGTGGCTGTTCCCCGCCGACGAATTGTCCGACGCGACCGACCGCATGATCGCCGCCGAGCTGACGCGCGAGCAGATCTTCCTCCAGCTGTATCAGGAGCTGCCCTATGCGGCGGCGGTCGAGACCGAGAAATGGGAGGACCGCAAGGACGGCTCGACCGTGATCCACCAGCAAATATTGGTCGAGCGCGACAGCCAGAAGGCGAT
The DNA here is from genome assembly GCA_039928195.1 of Sphingomicrobium sp. Classification (GTDB taxonomy): domain Bacteria; phylum Pseudomonadota; class Alphaproteobacteria; order Sphingomonadales; family Sphingomonadaceae; genus Sphingomicrobium. The sequence goes on along the minus strand of JBDSTQ010000274.1, from coordinate 1,747 downwards.
CATCATCGGCAAGGGCGGATCGCGCCTCAAGCGAATCGGCGCCGCCGCGCGCGAAGAAATCATCCGCCACCTCGGCCGCCCGGTCCATCTGTTCGTCCACGTCAAGGTCAACCCCAAATGGGATGAGGACCGCGCGCTGTACAAGGACATCGGGCTGGAGTGGGCGGATTAGCTGAGGAGTCGGTCCACCCACGCCGGGACCAAATGGCCCGCCGCGCCGGTGCGGCTTTCATCGAAAAAGATGCTGCCAAGGCTCGGCTCGAGATTGATCTCGAGCGTCTTCGCGCCGCAATAACGCGCGGTCTGGACGTAGCCGGCGGCGGGATAGACCGCGCCCGAGGTGCCGATCGACACGAACAGGTCGCAGCGCCGCAGCGCCGCCTCGATCCGGTCCATCTCGTACGGCATCTCGCCGAACCACACGATGTCGGGCCGGACCTGGCCGCTGGCGCCGCACTCAGGACAAACGTTCACGTCACCATAAACGGCATGCGGCGACATCGGCCCCTCCCACGCGAACCGCGCGTTGCACGCCAGGCACCAGCCGCTCTTGTTCGCGCCGTGCATGTGGATCAGCCGCTTTGACCCCGCCCGGTCGTGCAAGTCGTCGACATTCTGCGTCACCAGCAGGAATTCGCCCGGCCATTCCGCATCAAGCCGCGCCAGCGCATGATGCGCGGCATTGGGTTCGACCTCAGCCAGTTGCGCTCGGCGAGCATCGTAGAAGCGGTGAACCAGCGCCGGATCGCGCACGAACGCTTGCGGCGTGCACACATCCTCGACGCGGTGCCCTTCCCACAAACCGTCGGGCCCGCGAAACGTCGCCAGCCCGCTTTCCGCGGACACACCCGCCCCGGTTAGGATGACGATGTTGCGAGCCTTGTCCACACGGGGCAGCTTAACCGTGGCGCCGAATGTCCGCCATGGGTGGAAAGCCGTGCAGCTGACGCCCGCCGGAAAGCACGGAACATGTTACCGAACTGCGCCAGTGCGGCCGTCAGCAACATCGCGCGCCGGTTGCGCATTGCGGTTCGCAGAGGCACGCTCCCAGACCAGTTTTTGGAAGGATCGCCATGCACCAGCGCGTCCCGATCGACGGGCGAATCCGTCGAGTGAATTGCGTCGCCGCGCGCTGGATCGCCACCGCCGCTGTGCTCGGCGCGGCTCTGGCCATCCTGACCGAGCCCGCAGCGGCCAAGCTCGCGGCGGGGCCGAGCGCGCCATCACAAGCTGTGGTCACCACCCCGGCCGGCGACAGCGCCCGCTCCGTCGCCATCGGGGGCGGCCGCACGATGTACCTCATTTGCCGCGGCAGGGGTTCACCCACGGTCGTGCTCGTCAGCGGCCTCGGTGAGCGCGCCGACAATTGGGACCTTACCATCGACCCGAACGCTTCCGCTCGCGCCGTCTTCCCGCAGGTCGGGCGCTTCAGCCGCGTGTGCGCCTACGATCGGCCGGGGACCGAGACAACGACCGCTGCCGGTCGCGAGGAAAGCCGGTCGACGCCCGTGCCGCAGCCGACGTCCGGGTCCGCGGCGGCCGGCGACCTGGCCGCAATGCTCGCCGCTGCGAAGGAGCGCGGCCCCTACGTGCTCGTCGGCCATTCCTACGGCGGCGACGTCGTGCGCCTATTTGCCACCGCGCACCCGCGGGAGGTCGCCGGGCTCGTGCTGGTCGACGCCCTCAGCGAAGACCTCCCTACCCGACTGACTCCGGAGCAGTCGGCCGACCTCGAAAGGCTCAACAG
>JBDSTQ010000273.1:0-3423 GCA_039928195.1 Sphingomicrobium sp. | reverse complement strand
GCCGGCGGCCAGGTCGCGCGCTTCAACAAGCGCTTCGGTGGCCTGAGCCTCGCCAAGAAGTGACGACCAGGTGGTCGTCATCCCGGATTTGATCCGGGATCCAGCCGATCACCGTCCGCGTTCGGCTCCGCGACTGGAAACCGAACGTCTCATTCTGCGCGACTTCACCCGCGACGACCTCGACGCCCACGCCGCGACGCTCGGCGACGCCGAAGTCATGCGTCACCTCAGCGGCGAACCATTGTCGCGCGAAGATGCCCTGCGCCGTCTGTTCATGGCGGTCGGCCAGTGGCCGGTCGACGGCATTGGCATGTGGGCAGTCGAGCGCAAAGCCGACGGCAAAATGGTCGGGCACGTCGGCTTCTTCGATATGGCGCGCGACATGCAGCCAAACCTCGAGGGGCTGCCCGAAATGGGCTGGATCTTCGACACCAGCGTGCACGGGCAGGGGATTGCGCGCGAGGCGTGCGAGGCCGCGCTGAACTGGCTCGAGGAGACCCGCGGCGCGACAGAAGTCCCGGCAATCATCAGCGAAGACAATGTCGCGTCGATGAAGTTGGCCGAGAAGCTCGGCTTCGCGCGCGAGCCCGATGGGGTCTATAAAGGCGAAGCCATCGCCATCTTCCGGCGTCCGGCGCGCCGCTAATCACCAGCCGCCGCCGCCGCCGCCACCTCCTCCACCTCCTGAAGATCCACCGCCGCCCGAGCCGCTGCTCGAGCCGGGCGCGGTCGAGGCCGAGCTGATCGTGCTCGACAGGCTGTCGCCGACGCTGTTGGCGAAGCCGCCGGGGTCGCTCCACGGATTGTTGCTGCCCGAATACCAGGCGAAGCCCTGCTGCCCCTGCGCAGCGGCCGCGGCGAGCACTCCGGCGAAGCGGTCGGCCCAGCGGTTCTCGACCCCGAGCGCGATCGCATAGGGGAGATATTTCTCAAAGATCTCTGGCGTGTCCTTGGGCGGCATCATGCGGTCGAACCGCTCGCCCTCGGTGATCGACAGATATTGCTTGAAGCCGGCGATCCGGTCGAGCACCGCGCGGCCCTCGCTGGTCGGCGCCGAAATCCAGAAAAAAGCAGTCACAACCAGCGGCAAGGCGAGGGCGGGGATGAGCATCGGCAGCCACCAGCCACTCGCTAGTGCCTGCCCGAGCATTGGCATCCCGGTGAAAAAGGCGACTGCGACCGCGCCTAGGGCCAGCGCCGACAGGAGGCACTTTCCGGTCGCCGACGAGGATTGGATCACCGATCCCACAATCGCCGCGAATGCCAGGCAACCGAGAATCACACCGACCGGGAGCAGGCTCGCAGCGTTGGTCGCGGCAGCGACGGCGGCGGCCGCAATCCACAACGCCGCGAGGAACAGGATAGCGCCGCCGACTGCCCAACTGAAATTCCGCTTGAACAATTTGCCTTCATATCTGTCTTTCAAAACGCCGGCCAAGGCGTTCTTTGCAGCCGAGAATCGTTCATGGTTGCCCTGGATCATCGCCAGAGTGTCGCCGGCGCTGCCAAGCGCGGCGAGTGCCGCCGCTTCATCCGCCGGGAGCGGTTGCGGTCCTGCCAGCAGATTGATCCGTCGCGTCCTGCTCGACAGCCAGCCGCCGTCTTCTTCGATCAGCTTGACGTGCCCGCGCACGCCCATGTCGATGAGGGCGGCGGCGAAGGCGCGATTGTCGGCGCCCATCTTGGTCACATAGCGCATTCCGGCAGGCGACAGATCGTCGGACGGAGCGAACAGCGGCACTACCGTGCCAGCGCGCGGATCGCGCCCCGCACGCTTCCACGCGACGTAATAAAAGCCGAACAAGCCAAGCAGCCCGAGGACGCCGATCAGCGGCGGCCCATAATCGGCGAGCCACCAGCCGGCGCGCGCGCCGCTACCGGGATCGCCGACCACGCCCTTGGCAAAGGCGACGGCGACGGTCAGGCCTTCATTGGGGCCCAGCGGCTGGGTCGTGCGGACAAGAATGTCGCCCGGCGCTTCGGACACGATCTCGGCATTGCTCGCGGTCGAGCCCTGCGACCCGGTGTAGAGCGCGCGCTGGCCGAACTTCGCCGCGCTGGGCAGCCGGATGCGCGCCTCGGCGACGTCGATCGGGAACACCCAGCCATTGCCCGTTGCGTTCCAGTAGAGCTCGTCATAGTCCTTGAAGCGGCCGATCTGGCGCGTGGTGTGGTAGCGCAGGACGTAGCTATGTTCGCCCACCGCGACGGTCGTATCGGCATCGCCAAGCTTGATCCGCACGCCGTTGGAGACGGGTTCGACGTTTGCCGCGACCGGAGCGCCATCGAGCGTCGCACCGTCGAGCGTAAAGCCGACGCGGACCTGGCTGCCGTTGCGCCCTTTGTAGCGGGTCGGGAAATCGCGGTAGATGCCGTGATTGATGCGCACGTTCTCGGCGGAGACGTCGATCGTCTCGGTCACCGCCAACGACGAGTCGGGCTGGACCTGAACGTCGCTGAGATAATGCCGGATGCGCTCCTCGGCCTGCGCCGCCGACGCCAAGCCTAGCAGGAGCAGCGCGGCGAGGGCGCGCCGAACGCTCTTCATGTCAGGCGGCGGGCCGCTCGAACGACACTTTTGGCGCGCTCTGGATCGCCGGATCCTCGTCCTGATAGAATGGCTCCTCGGTGAAGCCGAGCGGTTTGGCGATGAGCACCGGCGGGAAGCTCTGCACGGTCGAGTTCAAATCGCGCACGGTGGCGTTGTAATAGCGGCGCGAACTCTGCAACTCGGTCTCGATGCCCGCCAATTGGCCCTGCAAGTCGAGGAAGTTCTGATTGGCTTTGAGGTCGGGATACGCCTCGGCAACCGCCATCAGTCGCCCGAGCAGTCCGGTCATCTGAGCATCGGCCTGGGCGGTCGCCTCGACGCTTCCACCGGTCGCCCGGGCGCGCGCCGCGGTGACCTGCTCGAGCACTTCGCGCTCGTGGCTGGCATAGCCCTTCACGGCTTCGACAAGGTTTGGAATGAGGTCGGCGCGGCGGCGCAGCTGGACCGTGATCCCGCTGAAGCCTTCCTTGACCAGAGCGCGCAGGCGCACGAGCTTGTTGTAGATGCCGACCACATACAGCAGCAGCAAAACGACAGCTGCAACGATGATCCAACCCGTCAAACTCATATCATTCCCCCCGTTCGAGAGGCGAGCATAAGCGGGAAAAGCGCGCTCCGCTAGAAGGCGGGGATGCCGGTGATCGCGCGGCCCATGATCAGCGCGTGGACGTCGTGCGTGCCTTCGTAAGTGTTGACCGTCTCGAGGTTGGCGGCGTGGCGCATGACGTGGAATTCGGCGCTGATGCCGTTGCCGCCGTGCATGTCGCGCGCGACCCGCGCGATATCGAGCGCCTTGCCGCAATTGTTGCGCTTGATCAGGCTGACCGTCTCGGGGACGAGAATGCCGTCCTCCATCCGCCGCCCGACGCGCA
>JBDSTQ010000272.1:0-8300 GCA_039928195.1 Sphingomicrobium sp. | reverse complement strand
AACCCTCGACTGCGTCGGCGGCGGGCCGTTGCGCCACGAGATCGCGGCCAGGATTGCCGAATTGGCGCTGGGCGACGTGGTGCGCTTGCTCGGTCCGCTCGGGCACCGGGCGACGCTCGACGTGGTCACGCGCGCCGATGCCTTTCTGTTGCCTTCGCTGACCGCGCGCGACGGCGACACCGAGGGCATCCCGGTGGCGCTGAGGAAGCGATGGCGGTTGGCCGCCCGGTCATCACCACGCGCCATGGCGGGATTCCCGAGCTGGTCGACGACGGGGTTTCGGGCCTGCTCGCCGACGAGGGCGATGCCGCCAGGATTGCATCGGCGATCGAGCGCTTGGCCGATGACCCGGCCCTGAGAAGCCGCTTGGTGATCGTCGCTCGGGCGAGGGTCGAACAGGACTTCGACCTGGCGCGGATCGGCGGTCGGTTGCGCGGGCGATACCGCAGTTTGGCGGCGCGCCACCGCGCCCACCCGCGCGCCGCCGCTGCCGCGACTGCGCTCGCCGGCTGAGCCGCTGCCCCGCGCGGACTTCGCGCGGCTACCAACGATCAGCCGGTGTCGCGATAGCGTTCGAGCCATTGGCGGGGGTGGCCGCTGTAGCGCATCGCGAGCAGCTCGACCTCGTCGCGATACAGCTCGATCAGCAGCGCGCGAAAGCGCGCCGGCAGCGCCAGCTTGCGGCCGGGATTGCTGGCTTGCGCGACCGCCTCAAACCCCGACACGGGGGCGGTGGCGAGACCGAGGAAGTGGCACACATCGCTCAGCACCCGGTCCGGATCGGCGACGATGTCGTCGAACCACATCAGGTGGAACCGCCCGGCGAAAAACCGCTGCCAGGTCGCGATCATCGACGCGCTTGGAAAATAGCTGGCATATTCGATGAAGAAATCATGGAATTCGGAATCGCCGATCGCCGCCGGGTCGCGATCCCCGATCAGCGACATTCTCGCCGCCGACCACGCCCATTCGACCGGTTCGCGCAGCGTCAGCATGACCTCCACATCGGGCCACGCGCGCGCGATCCGCAGAATGTCCCACGGCGGCAGATGCGATGTCTGCGGACTGAAATCGCCGCTGATGTGCGTTGCTGAGCAGCGGAACAGCCGCTCGAACCACGCGTCCGACCGCCGCCCGAATAGATAACGGCAATCCCACTTGAGCCGCTCGACCGATGTCACCGCGGCGCGCGGATGCCTGAGATAGAACCGAACCCGCTCGCGCAGATAGGCGCGATAATCGCGGTTGTGCCAGTCGCCGTGGCCGAAGCGCCCGATCAGCCCTTCGGTCGGGAACGCGCTCGCCTCCCACAGATAGCGCACTTCCTTGACCGGATTGACGTGCACGTCGGGATGCTGCGCGAGCATCGCGTACAGCCACGACGTCCCGGTCTTCTCGGGACCGAGGTGAAGGAAGTTCGGCCGTTCGTGATCCATCCGTGGCTCCCACCGCGCGCACGCCGACGCTACACTGGGATCGACGCGCGATCACCCATGGCGTGCCGGGGGCGTCAAGGTGTCGATCGGACGCGCGGTGCCGGCCCGCACACCCACCCGGCCGCCATTCAGGGTACGATCGTGGGTGACCGGGTGGGGGCGCGGGCCGGTGCGGACTTGCTGGCAAGAATACCCATCACGCTCGTTGACCGAAGTCGAAAATGGAACAAGTTTGGTTCATCTTCGTATACTTTCCGGTAATTCGTTGCTTCGCACGTGGTATTGGAGTATCGGATTTGAGTACGTCAGAAACGATTAGGGCGAAGCGATGATGTGGTGCCGCGAATGCCTCGGGATTTGCAATGCCTGCGCGTCGCCGATGAACCGGGCTTGCGGACGGATCTCAAGCGAAGGCCGGAGTCATGTTTGAGGTCATCTTTGAGAGTTTTCTGTACTCGTCGGTGACCCGCATTTTGGGGTCGCTGATGGTCGGCGCAAGCACCGCTGTCATCGCGCTCCATTTGCTCGGCAAGGTCTGACCGCCCAGCCCGCTCGGCGCCGCGCCGGACGATCACCGAAATTATCGATCAGCCCTGGCGCGCGCACCTCTGTGACCGCGTAACGCTTTGGCAATGATGCGCTTCTAGTTTGGTCCGCGACCGACTGGAGGCCTGATGATTGCGCGCATCGCACTGCTGCTGCTGGCCCTGACCGCATCGGTCGGGGCGTCCGCCGCGGCGCCGGCGGCGCGGGGCGAGTTTGCGCTGCGCCAGGCGCTGCTCGACCGGGTCAAGGCGCTGGTCGAAGCGCGCGACTTCGCTGCGCTCAACGCGATCGAGCGGCAGTATCGCACGACGCATGCGCGCACCCCGAGCGGATCCTCGCCGCTGTATCTGTTCCACGCCGGCGTCCAGAACGCTCTGCCCCAGCCCAGGCCGGCCGATGGCTGCCGCAACGACGCCACGCGATTTATCGACGATTGGGCCAAGCGCGATCCGAACGCGCCAGGGGCGACGATCACCCGGGCCTATTTCGACGTGCAGGTTGCCTGGTGCTATCGCGGCGAGGGCTCCGCCGCGAACGTCGCCGAAGACGCCTGGGCGCCGTTTCACGCGCACATCGACGCCGCCGCCAGGACGCTCGAGCAGCACCCGCGCGCCGCCGCCAATCCGCAATATTATGCCGAGCTCGCCGACATCTATCTCGCGCAGGGCCGCGATGAGTCCGAAATGCAGGCGCTGCTCGACCGCGCCAGCGCGCGCGATCCCTATTATTACGAAATCTATTGGGCGGCCTCGACCTATTATCAGCCGCAATGGTTCGGCAGCCCCGGACAGTTCGACAAGCTCGCGCGCTACGCCGCCGAGCGCACCCGCGCCACCGAAGGCAACGGCGGCTATGCGCGGTTCTACTGGCATGCGATCAGCCTGAACTGCGGCTGCTGGCGCGAGGCGATCGACCGCCCGCTGATGAAGACCGCGATGCGCGACGTCGCCGCGCGTTTCCCCGATCCGTGGAATCTCGCCAATTTTGCCCGCATCGCGTGCATCCTCGACGACCCCGCCGAAGCGCGGCATTATTTCACCGCGCTGGGCGCGGCCGACGACGGTCGCATCGCCTGGGGTGAGGATAGCAGCGGCTGGCAGCAATGCCGCGCGGCGGCGGCGCTCGGCTGACCGCGGCGACTAAGCCGTCTTGCGCGACGGGGTAACGATGCGCAGCGTGGGACGCAGCGACTTCTGTCCGGCCAGCGCCTGATATTGCCGCGCCAATTCCTCGTGGATCGCCGCGACGTCCTGCCGCTCCGAGGCGAGCGCCAGAGCAAGCTCGGCAATCGCCCGCTGGCGATAATATTCGGTGTCGTCGATAGACATCCCCATGCTCCTGAACGCAGCGGGAGCGGGCCACCGCCGTCCCTCGCCAACTCGCCAAAAACCGGCGGCGATACAGCATGTTACGCTATCTGCGCGAACGCGCAAGTCATCCAGCCGACAGTTCCGGCCAAGCGGCGATCGAGCGCTTCTTTGCGCGATCAGCGCACGCGCTGGATTAGACCGCGCAGAATCATGGCAATTGCCGGTGGCTCGACCAGGCGGAGCGCGGCATGAAATCGAACTGGATCGCGCAGCGCAGGACCGTGGCGGCGGCGCCGCGGCGGCTGGCTTCACGCAGCAGCGACACGGCAAGGTCGCGCGCGACGCCTCGGCCGTGATCGGACTGGTAACCGAGGCTGAGCCCGATGAAGTGGCGTTGATCGCCGAGCGCGGCCGAATTGGCGAGCGGACCGCCGCCTTCGGCGCCAAGCGCGATTCCCGCGCCGAGGCGCCGCTTGAGCGACCAGGCATAGTCGAGCGCCCGCCCCGCGGCGCCGTCCTCGCGTCGCTCGCGCAGCATGAGGTTCGCCGCCGCCGCCCACGGGCCCGCGGCACGCTCGGCAACCAGCCCGAGCGCCGCACCCGCGAACCGTCCGTCGCCGCCGGCAGCGAGCTTGACCACCGCGCCCGCCGCGACCGGCGCCGAATCGTCACCGGTCAGGCGGACCAACGCGGTCAGCCCGACCTGTTCGACAGCGAACCGGCCGCGCCCGACGTCGCCGTCGATTTCGAGCTCGACCGCGAACGCGTCGCTGATCCCGCGGGTCAGTTGGAGCTCGCTGCTCAGCGCTCCCGATGCGATGTCGGTGATCATCTCGGCCGACCACGCGCCCGCCTCGATTTCATGCTGCTCGAGCGGTTCGAACGGCACCGCGACATCCGCCGCCGCCGCCGACGCCCATCCCGCCGCCGCGGCACAGCCGAGCGCGAGCCGGACCAGCAAACGCGCGCGCCCGGCGCGGGTGATGACAGTGCTGGCAGGCATGGCGGCTCGATCCGTTAAAGTCGCCACGAGGGTCGCAGCGCCGGCTTAACGTGGGGCTGCAACTCTCTCCGTTTCGGCGGCATCCCTCACCGCCGGCACCCGCGCCGACCGCCCGGCGGCGCACCGCGGCCAGCCGGGGTTCATCCCGACGGTCGTAAATCCGCCGCATTGCAGTAGCATTGGCGTAACCCATATTGAGGGCTGCGCGTCCCGCTCACCAACCGAGGTTTGTTCGAAGTGAAACATGAAGTCGTCACCGGCGGCATCTGGCAACGGTCGCATCATCTCGACCGGATGACGCTCAAGGAGCTGTGGGTCGCGTACTTTCAGTATCCCGCGATCATCGCCTACATCCTGCTCTCCGCCGTCGCCATCGGCGTGTGGCTGGCGCGGCCGGCAAGCGCGCTGCAGACGCTCGCCTCGGCCGGGATCGTCGTCCTGCTCTATCCGCTCGTGTGGTACGCGATTCACCGCTTCGTGCTTCACTCGCGCTGGATGTTCAAGGTGCCGCTGCTGGCCGCGACGTGGAAGCGGATCCATTACGATCATCACCAGGACCCCAATCATCTCGAGGTGCTGTTCGGCGCGCTCCACACCACGCTGCCGACGATCGCGCTGGTCAGCCTGCCGGTCGGCTTTGCCATCGGCGGGGTCGGCGGCGCCGCGGCGGCATTGGCGGCGGGGCTGATCACCACCTGCGTCTACGAATTCGTCCACTGCATCCAGCATCTCGCGTACAAGCCGCGGATGGCGCTGATCGCCGAGATGAAGAAGCGCCACATGGCGCATCATTTCCACGACGAGACGGGCAATTTCGGGATCACCAATTATTTTTGGGATCGCGTGCTCGGCACTTTCTACGCGCGCCCCGAGCGCCCGGTGAAAAGCCCGACGGTGTTCAATCTGGGCTACACCGAGACGGTCGCCGAAGTGTATCCGTGGGTCGCGCAATTGTCGGGCGGGGTGGCCACGGGGCATCCGAGGCGGCGCGACGCGGCTTAAGCGGGTGGTTTCCTGCGAAGGCAGGGCACCCCGACGCGCGCAGCGCCGGCGGCTTCGCCGGACTGGGCCCCTGCCTCCGCAGGGGAACGATTCTCCGCAATTCTTGCATGTAACGTCGTTGCGCCAATCATTCTGCATCGTCGAACTATCCTATTCGGCACTTTTTGCTTGACATCGTGACGCTGTTCTGGTAATTGATGCTAGTGCGCGAAGATGCGCTGTTGGGCTGTCCGTTTCGGGCGGCCCTTTTTTTTGGCCGGATGCGGGCGGTGGGACGGAGGCGAGATGGCGGAGACGGGTAAGGGCAAGCGGGCGCGGCGCGCTTTGGTCGGGCCGGACGACGAGATCGGGCGGGGCAACCAGCGCGAGCTGCAGGTCAAGAAGCGGCGGCGGAACGCCTTCGGGCCGCAGCGGCAGGCGAAGTTTTTCGCGCATTTCGTCGCGACCTGCAACGTCACCGCGTCGGCCAAAGCGGCCGGAATCGCGCTGTCGACGGTGTACATGAAACAGAGGCGCGACCCGGCGTTCGTGGCCGATTATCTGGCCGCGCTGCACCAGGGCTATATGACGCTCGAGACCGAGAATCTGCGGCGCACGCGCGCCGCTTTGTGCGCGTTCGAGCCCGATCCCGAGGGGCTCGCGGCGGCCGCGGCGGCGGACCCCAAGACGGTGCTCAATCTGCTCGAGTTCCACCGCAAGGGGCTGGCGGCGGGGCCGGGCGATATTCAGCCGCGGCGATCGGACGTCGAGCAGGCGCGCGCGCGGCTGGAAAAGCAGATGCGCGTGCTAGGCCTGCTGGCGGGGATCGAGGCGGCGCCGGACAAGTCGCAACCTCTCGACGCTTCAGCGGATGGTACGCATCGCCGTAGCGGGGAGGAATAAGTGGGGGACGGCGCGTCCAGAACCCCTCCACCAGCTGCGCTGGTCCCCCTCCCCGGCAAAAGCCGGGGAGGAATTTGATGGATTTACGAACGCTGCTGACGGTGCTCGCGAAGGCGCCGCCGGCGATGCAGAAGCGCGTGCTCGACCGGGTGTCGGCGGCCGACATCCGCGCGCTCGGCGAGGACTGGTTCACGCACGCGCTGCGCGGGCAATATGAGCCGCCGGGCGACTGGCGAGTGTGGCTGATGATGGCCGGGCGCGGCTTCGGCAAGACGCGCGGGGGAGCCGAATGGGTGCTGGCGCGGGCGCGTGCCGAACCAGGTGCGCGAATCGCGCTGATCGGAGCGAGCATCGCCGATGCGGTGCGAGTGATGATCGAGGGCGACAGCGGGCTGATGACATCGGCGTGGACCACCGAGAAACTGGTGTGGCGCCGATCGTCGCGCGAGCTGCGCTTCCCCTCGGGCGCGACGGCGTTCATCTATTCGGGCGCCAACCCGAACGACCTGCGCGGGCCGCAGCATCATTTCGCCTGGGCCGACGAAATCGCCAAATGGCGCAAGCCCGACGCGGCGTGGGACAATCTGGAGATGGGCATGCGGCTGGGCGAGCGGCCGCGGATCGTGGTCACCACCACCCCCGGCGGCGCGAGCGTGGTGGCGCGGATCCGCGACCTGATCGACAGCGAATGGAGCGGCGGGCGGACCTATGACAACCCGTATCTGCCCGCCGCCTTCATCGCCGCGATGCGCGCCAATTATGCCGGCACGCGGCTGGCGCGGCAGGAGCTCGACGGCGAACTGCTCGGCGAGGCCGAAGGCGCGTTGTGGACGCGCGAGACGATCGAGCGGCGGCGCGTGGCGGCGGTCGCGGCGGGCGACGCGCGGTTGCAGCGCGTGGTCGTCGGGGTCGATCCGCCGGCCAGCGCGACCGGGGACAAATGCGGGATCGTGGTGTGCGCGCTCGACGCCGCCGGGGTCGGGCTGGTGCTGGCCGATTGCAGCATCGGCGGACAGCGCCCCGAAGGCTGGGCGCGGGTAGTCGCGGCGGCGGCCGAGGGCTGGCACGCCGACCGCGTGATCGCCGAGGCGAACAATGGCGGCGACATGGTCGACAGCGTGTTGCGCACGGTCGCGCCGGGATTGCCGGTCAAGCTGGTCCACGCCAGCCGCGGCAAGGCCGCGCGCGCCGAGCCGGTCGCGGCGGCGTTCGAAGCGGGGCGCTGCGCGTTCGCCGGCAGCTTTCCCGAACTGGAGGACGAATTGAGCGCGATCGCCAGCGGCGGCTATGCCGGGCCGGGATCGCCCGACCGCGCCGACGCGATGGTCTGGGCGCTGACCGCGCTGGTGGTCAAGGCGCCCCCGGCGATACCGCGAATCCGCCGGATGTGAGGTGACAGATGCGGGCGCGGCGGCTAGCCACGCACGCCATGACCGCGCCCACCATCCGCCGCGTCGCCAGCAAGGCCGACCGCACCGCCTTCGTCGATTTCGCCTGGACCGTTTACGCGGGCGACCCCGCGTGGGTGCCGCCGCTCAAGGACGAGGTCCACGGGCTGCTCGATCCGAAGAAGAATCCGTGGTTCGGGCATGGCCGCGCGGCGCTGTGGCTGGCGGAGCGCGACGGCGCCGTGGTCGGGCGGATCAGCGCGCAGGTCGACGATCTGGTCCAGACGCATATGGCGCAGGGATTGGGCCAATGGGGGATGTTCGAGGCGCTCGACGGCGACGCCGCGGCGGCGCTGATCGCCACCGCCGAGGCGTGGCTGCGCGCCGAAGACATGACCCGCGCGATGGGGCCGATCAGCATTTCGATCTGGGACGAGCCGGGACTCGAGATCGCCGGTTTCGACCAGCCGCCGACGGTGATGATGGGCCACCACCGCCCGGCCTATGCCGCGTGGATCGAGGCGGCGGGCTACGCCAAGGCCAAGGATCTGCTGACCTATGCGGTCGACATCGCCAATTGGCACGACCCGATGATCGACCGGCTGATCGCGATGGGGGCACGCAATCCGCGCATCCGCATCCGCAGCGTCGACAAGAGCAAGTTCGATGCCGATGCGGCGATCATCCTCAATCTGCTCAACGACGCCTGGTCGGACAATTGGGGGTTCGTGCC
>JBDSTQ010000271.1:0-6644 GCA_039928195.1 Sphingomicrobium sp. | reverse complement strand
ATTCTTCAACCGCAACGGCCGTGAAGGCGCGCTTCGGCTGGCCGAGTTCGGGTTGCCGCTGTTCCTCGACCTCAAGCTCCACGACATCCCCAACACCGTCGCCAAAGCGGTCGCCGCGGTCGCTCCGCTGGCTCCGTCAGTGCTCACCGTTCATGCGTCCGGCGGCCTGGCAATGCTCGTTGCCGCCAAGTCAGCTGCACCCGCTTCTACCAAGGTCGTCGGCGTGACCGTTCTGACCAGCCTCGACGATGCCGATCTCACCGCCGTGGGCATCGCCGACCCGCTCGCCGACCAGGTCGCACGTCTCGCGCGACTGGCGCACGCGGCGGGCCTCGATGGGATCGTCTGCTCGGGCGCCGAGGTCGGCGATGCGCGCGATCACTGGCCCGACGGCTTTTTCGTCGTTCCGGGCGTGCGGCCCGCGGGTGGCGACGTCGCCGATCAGAAACGCGTGGCGACACCGCAGCAGGCGCTTGCTGACGGCGCCTCGATCCTGGTCATTGGCCGTCCGATCACCGCCGCGCCCGATCCCGCGCGGGCGATCGCCGACATCGCCGAAAGCCTGTCGCACGCGCGTCAACCGGAGGAAATGCGATGAGCTGGCTGAGCCGCGTCAAAAGCGGAATTCCGTTCCTGCCCAAACGCCAGGGCGCCGAAAATCTGTGGCACAAATGCAAGAAGTGCGGAACGATGGTCTTCGTCAAGGAATGGGAGGAGAATTTCTCGACCTGCCCGCGCTGCGACTATCACGATCGCATTGGTCCCAAGACGCGCTTTGAGCATTTGTTCGACGCCGGTAAATTCGAACAGCTCGCCAGCCCGCAGGTGCGCGAGGACCCGCTCAAATTCCGCGACACCAAACGCTACACCGACCGTCTGAAATCGGCCCGCACCGCAAATGGCGAACGCGACGCGCTGATCAATGCCCGCGGCACAATCGATGGCCACGCGGTCGTCCTCGGGGTTCAGGATTTTGCCTTCATGGGCGGATCGATGGGAATCGCCGTCGGCGCCGCCTTCCTCGCCGGCGTGCGCGACGCGATCGAAGAGAAATGTCCCTATGTTCTGTTCACCGCAGCCGGCGGCGCGCGCATGCAGGAAGGCATTTTGAGCTTGATGCAGATGCCGCGCACCACGGTCGCGCTGGCCGAACTGAAAGAGGCTGGCCTGCCCTACATCGTCGTCCTCACCGATCCGACCACCGGCGGCGTGACCGCATCCTATGCGATGCTCGGCGATGTCCAGCTCGCGGAGCCCGGCGCATTGATCGGATTCGCCGGCCAGCGCGTGATCGAGCAGACTATTCGGGAGAAACTTCCGGAAGGCTTCCAGCGCGCCGAATATCTCCTCGAGCACGGGATGATCGACATGGTCGTACCCCGCGGCGAACTCAAGGCGCGCCTCGCTTTGCTGATTTCCTATTTGACGCCGGAGTTGAAGGCGGCTGCCTGATGGCCGATTTCGCGCGTTCGACGCATCCGGGAGTTCAGGCACAGCTCGACCGCCTGCCGGCGCTTTCGACCCCCGGCGACAGCCTCGGCCTGACCCGCATCCGCGCCCTCCTCGACCGCCTCGGCCGCCCGCAGGACTCGCTTCCGCCGGTGCTCCATGTCGCCGGAACCAACGGTAAGGGCTCAACCTGCGCGATGCTCCGCGCCGCGCTCGAAGCCGCCGGACACCGCGTCCACGCCTTCACCAGCCCGCACCTCGTCCGCTTCAACGAACGCATCCGCGTCGCCGGAACGCTGATCGACGACGCGATGCTCGAAGCCCTGCTCGCCGAAGCTATCGACGCCGGCGACGGCATCGCCCCGACCTTTTTCGAGGTCGCAACCGCCGCCGCCTTCCTCGCCTTCGCGCGCATTCCCGCCGACGCTTGCGTGATCGAAGTCGGTCTCGGCGGCCGGCTCGACGCGACCAATGTCATCGATTCACCTTTGGTGTGCGGGATTGCCGCGATCGGCTTCGATCATCAGCAATATCTCGGTCACACGCTCGGCGAGATCGCCGCCGAAAAAGCCGGCATCGCCCGCGCGGGCGTTTCGCTGGTTTCACTCGCACAGCCGCCCGAAGCGCAAGCCGCGATCGCGTGCGTCGCGGGATCGGTTAACGCTCCGCTCCTGGTTGAAGGCCGCGACTGGCAAGCAGACCTCAGCTTCGAGCCGAACCTCCGCGGCGCCCACCAGATCCGCAACGCCAGTCTCGCCTGGCAAATGGTCGCCGCTCAAGACCAGCTTGCGGTCCCCCGCGCCGCATTCTTAAAAGGCATTGGAAACGTGCGCTGGCCGGCCCGCTTCCAGCGGCTCCGCGACGACGTTGCGACGTGGGTCGACGGCGCGCACAATCCGCAAGCGGCGACCGCACTTGGCGAGCTGCTCGCGACGACCGGTCCGATGCACCTCATCCTCGGTATCCTCGCCAACAAGGATGCCGACGCGATCGTCGCCGCGCTGGCGCGGCACGCCTTGTCGCTGACCTTCGTTCCCGTCCCCGATCACGCGCATCACGATCCCGCCGAGCTGGCGAAGCGCTTCGGCGGCGCCGCCGCGCAGTCGCTGGACAATGCGTTGGCCGACGTCCCCGGCCCGCGCCTCATCGCCGGCTCGCTGTATCTTGCCGGCCTCGCGCTCGCGCTCACTGGCGAACTCCCCGATTAAGCGGTGTCGCCCTCGGCCGCTCGCGCCGCGTCCGACGCCGGCACCGGCCCCTCGAGCGATCGGCGCCGCTCGATCAGTGCCTGGCGGATCCATTCGAGGATGACGAACCCGACCGCGATCAAGCCGATCGCCGCAGTGAAGCGGAACACCGGCGCATAGCCGATCTGGTCGATCGCCTCCCCAATCGCCGCGCGCCCAAGCGAGCCGACAAGGAAGGTCAGCGACGACAGCAACGCATATTGCACCGCGCTGAATTCGCGGCTGGTAATCGACGACAGATACGCAACGAACGCCGCCCCCGCGAGTCCGCCGGCGATATTCTCGCCCGACACCGCGATCAGCAATCGCACCATGCGCAAATCATGGCCGAACGCATCGAGCCCGAAGGTCCGTGCAAAGGCGTCGATCCCTGCCGCGCCCGAGGCGAGGTCGGCGTAGAGCAAATTGCTCGCCGCGGCGACCAATGCTCCGATCAGCAAAGTCGGCATTCGTCCGATCGTCGCGAACAACCCCGCGCCGATCGCGATCCCGGCCATGGTCATGAACACGCCGAAAATTTTCGACGCGAACGCCACTTCGTCGCCGGTATATTTCAGTTCCTGAAGGTAGAAAGGGAAAGCGAACGAACCCCAAATATTGTCGGTGATGCGGTAACTGAGGATCAGGCCAAGAACGATGATCACCCCCCAGCCGATCCGTCGCACCAGCTCGGCAAGCGGCAGGATCAGCGCCGAATAGGCATGATCGGCCGCGCGTTCCCCGCCACTCGTCGCGGGCTCATCGGCGGTCAGCACATAGCCTTTGCGGGCGGTCAGCCAGTTGAACACCGCTGCGACCACGGCGGGCAGGATCACCGTCGCCGCGACGATCAACGGTCCCATCGTTTTGGTGAAGTCGCCGACCTTGGGCGGGTTGGGATCATTGGCTGCCGCGCCAAGCACCGCCGCCATGAACGATCCGACCGTCCAAATTGCCCACAGCCAGCCGGCACCGACAATCGCGAGGCCGATCGCGCGCAGCTTGGGTTCGATCGCGCCAGTCTTGCGCAACGCCGTCTGCTCGCGCTCGATCGCATCGCGCGGCGTGTCCGGCGCCATCAGCGTGGCAATCACGGTCAGCGCCATGAATCCGCCCATGATCGCATAGACCATCGGCCACGACACGCGCTCCGACAGAACCAGCGCCAGCGCGCCGCCGATCAGCGCCGCGATGCGATAACCGAATTGATAGATTGAGGAGAGAATCTCGACCGGCGCCTGGTCGTCGGCGACGTCGATGCGCCACGCGTCGATGACCACGTCCTGCGTCGCCGAGGCGAACGCGCCGATCACCGCGACCAACGCAAACCAGCCGAGCGCGAGACGCGGGTCGGACATCGCCAGTCCGAAGAAGGTCAGCGTTAGCAATACCTGGCACACGATTAGCCAGCTGCGCCGTCGCCCAAGCCGCTCAAGCCCCGGCAGCCGCACGCGGTCAACCAGTGGCGACCACAGGAATTTGAACGCATAGGCGAGCCCGATCCATGACAGCACGCCAATCGTCGCGAGGTCGATTTCCCACTCGCCGAGCCACGCGTTGAGCGTACCGATAAGGAGAGTGTAAGGCAGCCCCGCGGCAAAGCCGAACACCAGCATGATCGCAGTCTTGCGATCGCGCAGCGCAACCTTGATCAGCGCCCAGCCCTTGAGTTTTGTCGCTTCTACCATGCGCCCTCCCTTGCCCGGCCATGCTAGCAGCCGAACGGGCGCTGGCTAGCCTAGGTTATTCCGGCTCGTCGCCGTGAGGGAACAGTTGGAGGCCCTTGGGCGGCTTGACCTTCTCGCGCTGCAAATGGCGGTCGACGCAGTCGATCGCGCCTTTCAGCTGCCGCTCCGAATAAGGCTTGAGCAGGCAACCGACCGCGATCTCCGCCGCGCCGGGATACGGATGCCCGGTCGCGAACAAGGTCGGGATGCCGCGCGCCTTGGCCTCTTGCGCCAGATGGATGCCCGTCTGCTGGCTGCGCAGCCGTACATCGCTGAGGATCAGATCGACCTGCTCGTTGTTGAGCACTTTCATCGCCTCGTCGAAGTCATCGACGGTCGCGACGATCACATAGCCGGCGTCGCCGAGCATATTTTCATTGTCGAATGCGGTCAGCGGCTCATCCTCGACGATCAGGATGCGCTTGACGACTTGCTTCTTGCTCCCGAACAGCATTTGCACACCCCGACCATGACCACGCCACCGCAACGAACGAACCGCACCCAAGTGCCGCGGCAGCAACGACGCCGCCGCTCTGTGCCTGCCGCGCAACACGAAACGCGCGAAGGTCCACAGCGCATCGCCAAGCTGCTCGCGCGCGCCGGGATCGCCTCGCGCCGCGAAATCGAGCGCATGATCGCCGAAGGACGCATCGCGCTCAATGGTGAAATTCTCACCACGCCGGCAACGCTGCTCGACGATCTTGGCGGGGTAACTGTCGATGGTAAACTCGTCCGCGCTGCCGCCGCCACGCGCCTGTTCCGTTTCTACAAACCGCAAGGCGCGCTGACCGCCGAGATTGATCCCAAGGGCCGCCCGACGATCTACGATCGGCTGCCGCCCGGATTACCGCGGCTGATCCCCGTCGGCCGTCTTGATTTTATGACCGAGGGGCTGCTGCTGCTCACTAACGACGGCGAATTGAAGCGGCAACTCGAACTGCCGCGCACCGGAGTCGTGCGCAGCTACCGGGCCCGCGCGTTTGGCCCGATCAGCCAGGATCAGCTCGAGCGGCTCGCCGAGGGCATCACCATCGAGGGTGTCCATTACGGCTCGATCAACGCCAATCTCGAGCGCCGCACCGGGCGCAACTGCTGGATCGAGATGAGCCTGACCGAAGGCAAAAATCGCGAAGTCCGCCGAGTGCTTGAATATTTCGGCCTGAAAGTCTCGCGCCTGATCCGCACTGCTTACGGACCGTTCACGCTCGAAGGGCTCGACATTGGCGGCGTCGCCGAAATCGACCGCAACGCGCTCGCGGCGTTCCGCTCGACCCTTAAATGAGGATCATCGCGGGCGTCTGGCGCGGCCGTCCACTCGACGCGCCGCCGGGCGAGGCCACGCGGCCGACCGCCGACCGCGTGCGCGAAACATTGTTCTCGATGCTCGTCAGCCGTCTCGGCAGCTTTGAGGAGCTCAGCGTCGCCGACCTTTTCGCGGGGTGCGGCGCGCTCGGTCTCGAAGCGCTCTCGCGCGGTGCCGCGCGAGCCACCTTCGTCGAGCGCGACAGTGCCGCGGTCACCGCCATCCGCCGCAATTGCGAGCGCCTCGATGCAAACGCGCAAGTGCAAATTCTCGGCGGCTCGGCGCTGTCCTTGCCGCGCTCCGAACCGTTCGACCTGGTACTTGCCGATCCGCCTTACGCCGCTGGCTCGGGTAGCGCCGCGGTCGCCGCCGTTGCCGCTGCGGACTGGCTTGCCCCGGGCGGCTGGATGAGCGTCGAAACCGGGCGCGTCGATGATGTTGCGCCGGGACCCTATGTGATCGACACAAGCCGCAACGTCGGCCGCGCCAAGCTCACTTTGCTACGGCGTCCTTAGCGGCCTTGGTCGCCGAGCGGATTTCGTCAAACTCATTGCCCAGCCGCCGGCCGATCGCCGCCGCCGCGGCCTTGCCGGCTTCCTTGACGGCGCGCCCGGCGCGCTTGCCGCCTGTACCGCTGTTGGAAAACCCATGCTCGGCCAGCGCCGCCAGAGCCGCCGTCGCCGCGACCGCGAGCAGATCGGCGACGAACGGGCTCTGCAGCAGCTTGAGCAACGCATCGCCCATCGAGCTGTCGTCGGACCCGCGTCTGGCGACCGCCGTGCTCGGTGCCTTGGCCGGGTTGCGCGCGGCCTTCGGCTTCTTCGCGCTGCCCCCGCTCTTGCTCGTTCGGGTCACTGTCTTGGCCATGATCTTTGCTCTCCTGAAAATCTCTGTCACGAAGCGCTCAACTCACCCGGCACATGCCCGTATCCGCATACG
>JBDSTQ010000270.1:0-3833 GCA_039928195.1 Sphingomicrobium sp. | reverse complement strand
GATCAGCTTCGATGCGGCGGATCCGCGCGGCCGCGCGCTTGCCCAGGCGACCGGCGATGCGCTCGCCCATCTACTCACCGACAGCGGATTTACGCCCCGCCGAGTGGCCGCGCCGCCACCCGACGGCAAGGTGCGCGAAGACTTTCTGATCAGCGGCAGCGTCGACACTTCCGGCGACCTGGTCGAAGTCACCGTGCGCCTCGAAGAATCGCGTCAGGGAACGATCATATTTTCCAAACGGCTGAGCGCGGCCCCGGCGGCGGCAGCCACGCTTCCCGATCGCATTGCCGCGCAGGTCGCGACCAACATCAACTGGACCGGCGCGCTGATGATCCTCGATCGCCGGCGACCCGCGCCGCCGCGGATCGCCGCCGAGCTGCTCAAGCAGATGAGTATCATTGTCGAGGACGGCGATTATTTCCGCTCGTATGAAATCAGCCGGCGGATCGCGCCGCAAGCGCCGCAATCGGGAATCGCGCAGCTCGCGCTCGCCTTCAACACCGGTTTCGTCATCGGCGATCTGCCGCGCGCGCAACGCGAGGAAGCGCTCGTGCTCGGCCGCGCCGCGGCGGTGCGTGCGCTCGAACTCGCGCCCGAATTCGGCGACGCCTACGTGCCCTGGTGCCTGCTCCATAGCCCAATTCGGCGCACTGCTTGCGAGGCGCGGATGCGGGAGGGACTCCGCGCCGATCCCGACGCCCCGTTCGTCGGCGCGTTCCTCGCCAACTTCCTGCACGCCGTCGGCCGCGACGACGAAGCGCTCGAACTGGCCCGCGCGGCGCTGGCCGACGATCCGTACAAGCCGGCCAAGATGACCTTGTTGCTGCGGCTGCTCGACGCGACCGGCCAGACCGCGGAGGCCGATCAACTCTATCGCCGGACCGCGCATTATTGGCCCGACTATCCCGGCCTCGAATGGAGCCGAGCAACGGGCATTCTGGAACGCAACGACTTCGCCGCGCTGGCCGCGTTCAAGCGTTCGCTGCCCGACCCCGACGAGCTCCAGCATCGCTCCGGGATCGCGTTCGCCGAGGTGGTCGCGGCGGACGACCGCGCCGCCGCGCGCCGACTGTGCCCGGCGCGCCAGCTTCCGGTCGGAAGCGGGGGCCAATGCATGATCGCATTGAGCGCGGTCGGCGACCTCGATGGCGCCTTTGCGATCGCCGACACGCTCTATCCCGACTTACGCGCCGCTTCGGACCGCGAGCAAGATCGCCGGTGGCTCGATCGACCGCGCGGCGCGCCCGAAAGCCTGCTCACCGGCCGGTCGGGCGCCGCGCTCCGCCGCGACCCGCGTTTTCTTGCACTCGCCGACCGCATCGGCCTTTTGCCTTATTGGCGCTCGAGCCGGCTACCCGACTTTTGCCGCAGCCATCCGGAGCCCATCTGCACGCAAATCCGACCGCGCCGCGGCGCCTAGAACCGCTTGGCCACGCCGGCGTAAATCTCGACGTCGGGCGTTGCGCGGTTAAGCCCGACATTCGCCCCGGCATCGAGCTGCAGATCGTTGCTTACAAGAAACGCCACCGCGCCGTCCGCGCTCGCTTGCCGCACCGTCCCCGCTGGATCCCAATCCCATTGCCCCCACAATTCGGCCGACACATTCCAGCGCGCATCGGCCTGCCAGCCGACGCTCGCGACCTGCGCCATCGCGGCATGATGCCCATGTCCGTCGCCGTCGGCGAGCCAGTCGAGTTCGGGCGTCAGCGCGAGGCTCACTCTGCTGTTCGGCAGCGCGTAACCAATCGGCGCCGCGAGCCCCGCCTCGACCCGACCATTGCCGATCGCGTGGCGCGCGGTCGGCAGCTTGACGAACGGGTAGAGTGCAACCTCGACCGGCGCGTCATCGGCGGTCAGTCTTTGCTTCCAGCGCACCACCACATCGCCAATCCCCTCATGCTCCGACGCGCGCACGAACGGTGTGACATCGAGCTCGATATGCGCGCGTTCGCTCAACCCATATTTGATCGCCGTCGCACCATTCGTCAGCGTGGTGTCGCGCTGCCGCTGCGACCGCTCGAGTGTCCAGTCGGCAAGCCCGGTCTCGAGCTGCACATGGCCGGCGGGTGCGGTGCACGTCGCGCTCGCTTTGCCCGGCCGGTCGGCGCAAATCGGGTCGGACGCCGCGGCCACCGGCGCGGCGCACAACAGGCCCGCAGCAATCAAGGCTTGGGTCAGCGTCATGTCGGCCATGCTGTCACCGATGCGGACAACGCGCAAATCCGTTGCCGACGCGCCATATCCACAGGATTTTGCGGTGAATTTGCATTTACCGTATTGCATCTCAGCGCGGTTGAGGCACAATAGGTAGTGTCGGGAGAGGGGGTTCTCTCAATAGCTGGTGTCTGGCGGCAGAATACCTATATTCTGTCACTGGCCCCGCGCGTGCCCGCCACGCGGCCGTTTTTGGGCCATGTGGATATCGGGGACAGGCCTGAGAAAAGCCCCTTTCGCGCCTAAAAAGGGCTAGGGTGCAAGCCATGGCCCCGAGTCGAACATTGCACGAACAAACGGTTCTCGAGCGGACCGCTGAAGGACAGGAAAGCGCGATGGATTTTTCAAGCGGAAGCGAAGTTCTTCACGACGATCTCGACGCTGCGGTACGCACCAGCAAAACCGTCGACGACCGTGCATTCGACGTCGTCACCGACACGTCGCGCGACGCCTTGCTGACCGAATTCGGCAAGGACACATTGCGCGACCGCTATCTGCTTCCGGGCGAAAATTATCAGGATTTGTTTGCCCGCGTGGCCTCGGCCTATGCCGACAATCAGGCGCATGCGCAGCGCGTTTACGATTATATCTCGCGCCTGTGGTTCATGCCCGCGACCCCCGTGCTGAGCAATGGCGGTACCGGCCGCGGCCTGCCGATCAGCTGCTATTTGAACAGCGTGTCGGACAGCCTCGACGGGATTGTCGGGACCTGGAATGAGAATGTCTGGCTGGCATCGAAGGGCGGCGGCATCGGCACCTATTGGGGCCATGTCCGCGGCATTGGCGAACCGGTTGGCCTCAACGGCAAGACCAGCGGCATCATCCCCTTCGTGCGCGTCATGGACAGTCTCACGCTGGCGATTTCGCAAGGCTCGCTGCGGCGCGGTTCGGCGGCTTGCTATCTCGACGTCTCGCATCCCGAGATCGAGGAGTTTCTCGAGATCCGCAAACCTAGCGGCGACTTCAACCGCAAGGCGCTCAATCTCCACCACGGCGTGCTCGTCACCGACGAATTCATGGAGGCGGTCCAGGCCGGCGCCGAGTTCCATTTGCGCAGCCCCAAGGATCAGTCGGTCCGCGCCACCGTCGATGCGCGCAGCCTGTTCCAGAAATTGGTCGAAACCCGCCTCGCCACGGGCGAGCCGTACATCATTTTCATCGACCAGGTGAACCGCTCGATGCCCAAGCATCACCGCGATCTCGGGCTCAAGGTCACAACCTCGAATCTGTGCAGCGAAATCACGCTGCCGACGGGCAAGGATCATCTCGGCGCCGATCGCACTGCGGTGTGCTGCCTGTCGTCACTCAACGTCGAAACCTGGGACCAATGGAACGGCGACAAGGATTTCATCGAGGACGTCATGCGCTTTCTCGACAACGTCCTCAGCGATTACATCGCCCGCGCCCCCGACGAAATGGCGCGCGCCAAATATAGCGCCGAGCGCGAGCGTTCGGTCGGGCTTGGCATCATGGGCTTCCACTCGTTCCTGCAGGCGCGCTCGATCCCGTTCGAAGGGGCGATGGCGAAGAGCTGGAACCTCAAGATGTTCAAGCACATCCGCGCGCAGGTCGATCAGGCTTCGATGATGCTCGCCAACGAACGCGGCCCGTGCCCCGAT
>JBDSTQ010000269.1:0-6755 GCA_039928195.1 Sphingomicrobium sp. | reverse complement strand
GGCGGGCGGCAGCGGTCATCAACACGACCGCATAATCGGCGAGATGGCTAAGGCGCATATCTAATTCAGAGCTTTCTCGTCCGATTTAGTGCGTTGCGTGGCAAAACTCAACCGGAGAGGTCATGCGAGTGTCGGCGACGCGGCTTTTCACGCAAAGTCGCAAAGAGGCAAAGGACTTGGAATATTAGCGCCTTCGCGCCTTTGCGTGAAAATCGTGACCTGATTGCTTCGCTGCGCGCGCAATGACAGGGGAGAGAGGTGTCGCTCTACCATCTCCTTCGCCCGCTCGTCTTCAAGCTCGACGCCGAGCGTGCGCACCGGGCGACGATCGCCGCGCTCAAACTGCGGACCGGCACGGGCTTCCCGCCCGAGCCACCGTCGACGCAGACGTTGGAGACGACGGTCGCCGGCCTCTCCTTCCCCAACCCGATTGGCCTGGCCGCCGGGTTCGACAAGGATGCCGAGGTGTTCGAGCAGATGCTCAGTCTCGGCTTCGGCGCGGTCGAGGTGGGGACGCTGACCCCGCGCCCGCAGGCGGGCAACCCGCAGCCGCGCCTGTTCCGGCTGGTCGAGGATGAAGCGGTGATCAATCGGCTGGGATTCAACAATCGCGGTCAGGCAGACGCCTTGCGCCGGATCGAGCGACGGGCGCGCTGGCGCGGAGTGATTGGCGTCAACGTCGGCGCCAACAAGGACAGCAAGGACTTCGTCGCCGATTATGTCGCGGGGCTCACCGCGATGGCACCGGTCGCCGATTATCTGACGGTCAATATCAGCTCGCCCAACACGCCGGGCCTGCGCGGGCTGCAAGATGAAGGCGCGTTGAAGGCGCTGTTGGAAGCGGTGCGCGATGCCAAAGCGGGCAAGCCGATGTTCCTCAAGGTTGCGCCCGACCTTGCCGGCGGCGACCCCGAGCGGATCGTCCGCGCGGCGATCGACCATGGGATCGCTGCACTGATCGTCGCCAACACCACGATCACGCGCCCGCCACTCAAGTCGCGTTTCGCCGATCAGGCGGGCGGGCTGTCGGGACGGCCGTTGCGGCCAATTGCGCTCGACATGCTGCGCCAGTTCGCGCGCGCCAGCGGCGGGGCAATTCCGCTGATCGGGGTCGGCGGGATCGCTAGCGCCGACGATGCGTGGGCGCGCATTCGCGCCGGGGCGAGCCTCGTCCAATTGTACACCGCAATGGTCTTTGATGGCCCGGGTATCGCGCGGCGGATTGCGCGCGGGCTGGCCGAGCAGGTCGAGCGCGCAGGGTTCGCCAATATTGCCGAGGCGGTGGGGACCGAGTAGCGCCGCGCGATGCGCTTGTTTCCACTTTTGCTCCTCACCGGCCTGTCGCTCGCCGGCTGCAGTACCCTTCCCTCAACCAGCCCTCCGGCTTCGCTCGGGACGGGCCCCTCGACTTCGCTCGGGACGGGCCCCTCGACTTCGCTCGGGACAGGCCCCTCGACTTCGCTCGGGACGGGCATGGTCAGCGCGGCCGATCCGCGCGCGGCGGCGGCGGGTGCGGAAATGCTTCGCCAGGGCGGCAGCGCGGCCGACGCGGCGATCGCGACGATGCTCGCGTTGAACGTGGTCGAGCCGCAAAGCTCGGGCATCGGGGGCGGCGGCTTCCTCGTCTATTCCGAGCGCGGGGGCGCGCCCGTGACCCTCGACGGGCGCGAAACCGCACCCGCCGCCGCCGACCCCTCGTGGTTCTTCAAGGACGGCAAGCCGATGGCGTTCGAGGAGGCGGTCCCGGGTGGCAAAAGCGTCGGCGTTCCGGGCAATATCCGCCTCGCCGCGATCGCCCACCGGCAATATGGCAAGCTGCCGTGGGCGGCGCTGTTCGCGCCCGCGATCCGTCTGGCGCGTGGGGGTTTTGTGGTCGGCAAGCGGCTCAATTTCGCGCTGTCGCGCGGCGATGACGAAGGCAGCAATGTTGCGGCTTTGACCGCTGAGGGACGCGCGCTTTATTTCGGGACTGACGGGAAACCGCTCGCGGTGGGAACGACCGTCCGCAATCCCGCTCTGGCCGACTTTCTCGGTCAACTCGCGCAGCGCGGACCGGATAGTTTCTACATCGGACCCAACGCCCAGGCGATCGTCGCCGCGGTCAATGGCAGCCCGCGCAATCCATCGAAGATGACCGCCGGCGACGTGGCGACGTACGATGCCAAGCCGCGTCCGGCGGTGTGCGGCAGCTACCGTGGCTACCGCATCTGTGGGATGGGCCCGGTGTCGTCGGGCGGCACGACGGTGTTCGCGATCCTGAAACAGCTCGAACGCTTCGATCTGACCGCGCTCGGGCCGCGCAGTCCGGTCAGCTGGCATTTAATCGCCGAATCGACGCGCCTCGCTTTTGCCGACCGCGACAAATATCTCGGCGATCCCGACTTCGTTCGCGTCCCCGTCGCCGGACTGATCGACCCCCGCTATCTCGCGCAACGCTCGGCGTTGATCGCGCCCGACCGGACGATGGCCAGCGCGTCCGCCGGAATGCCCGCGGGCGCACCGGTCGTCGCGGTCGGCGCGCAAGCCGAGGAGCATGGCACCTCGCATTTCGTCGCGGTCGACCGCTGGGGCAATGTCGCCTCTGAAACATCGACGATCGAAAGCGCGTTCGGCTCGGGGCTGATGGTCAACGGTTTTTATCTCAACAACGAACTGACCGATTTCGATTTCGTGCCGAACATTGACAATGTCTGGGTTGCCAACCGCGTCGAGGGTGGCAAGCGGCCGCGCAGTTCGATGAGCCCGACGATCATGTGGGGCCCCGATGGCCGCGTCCGCCTTGCGGTCGGCGCAGCGGGCGGAGCGACGATCATTGCGCAGGTCGCAAAGGCGATCATTGGCGTGATCGATTGGAAATTGTCGGCGCAGGACGCGCTCGCGCTGCCGATGATCTTCGCACCGGGAGACACGATCTATCTTGAACGCGGCACCTATCTCGAAACGATGGCACCACAGCTGCGCGCGCTCGGCCATGACAAGATCGGGTTCCGGCCGCCGCTGAGCTTCAAGGGCAATGCGATCGAATATAAGGACGGTCGCTGGGTCGGCGCCGCCGATCCGCGCAGCGAGGGCGCCGTGGTCGCCGAATGATGGCGCGCCAACTCGAACATTTTGACACCTTGGTCGCGATGTTTCTGGCGCGCGCGGCCGAGAAAGGCGACGCGCCCTTCCTGTGGGCCAAGCGAGACGATGCGTGGCGACCGATCAGCTGGACCGAGGCCGCACGCCAGGTCGCGGCATTGTCGGCGGCGTTGCTCGACATGGGCTTGGTCGCTGGCGACCGCGTTGCTCTGGTCAGCGAGAATCGCCCCGAATGGCTGATCGCCGATCTGGCGATCATGGCCGCGGGCTGCGTGACGGTGCCGACCTACACGACGAACACCGTTCGCGACCATGCCCACATCCTCGGCAATTCGGGTGCGCGGGCGGTCATCGTCTCCAACCAGAAACTTGCCCGCAATCTCATTCCGGCGGTGCTGACGTCGAGCGAATGCCACCACGTCATCGGGATTGAGCCGGTGCGCTCGGGCCAGGTGCCCGACTGGGTGACGGCGCATTGCTGGAAAGATCTGATCGTCGGCGAGGCTGATGTCGCGAGCGTGCACAAACGGCTGGCCGGGGTCGGACGCGGCGACCTTGCGTGCATCATCTACACCAGCGGCACCGGCGGCGCGCCGCGCGGGGTGCGCCAGCATCACGGCGCGATCCTTCACAATGTCGCGGCATGCGTCGATGTCATCTCGAGCGACTTCGGCTGGGACGATGAAGTGTTCCTGTCGTTTCTGCCCGCCAGCCACGCCTACGAACATAGCGGCGGACAGCATTTCCCGGTCGGGCTCGGCGCGCAAATCTATTATGCCGAAAGCCTCGAAAAGCTCGCCTCGAACATTGAGGAGGTGCGCCCGACGATCATGGTCGTGGTGCCGCGACTGTTCGAGATGCTGCGGGCGCGGAGCATGAAGACGCTCGAGACTTCGGGCGCGTTGAGCAAATATCTGCTGCGCCGCGCGCTCGCCATCGGCGCCACGCGCCATGCCGGCGGAATTCCGCCATGGGACCGGCCGATGGATTTGCTCCTTTCGGCAACGGTGCGGCGCAAGCTTCGCAACAGGTTCGGCGGTCGGATCAAGGCGATGGTCTCGGGCGGCGCGCCGCTCAATCCCGAGGTCGGAATGTTCTTCGACGCGCTCGGGCTGACCTTGCTCCAAGGCTACGGCCAGACCGAATCGGGGCCGGTGATCAGCTGCAACCGGCCGCGCGCCGGGATCCGGCTCGACACCGTCGGTCCGCCCCTGCTCAACACCGAAGTGCGGATCGCCGAGGACGGCGAGATCATGGTCCGCGGCGAACTGGTGATGCACGGATATTGGCGCAACGAGGAGGAAAGCGCGCGGGTGCTTCAGGATGGCTGGCTGGCGACGGGCGATGTCGGGCACCTCGACGCCAACGGGCGGATCGTGATCACCGACCGCAAGAAGGATCTGATCGTCAACGACAAGGGCGACAATGTTTCGCCGCAGCGGGTCGAGGGGATTTTAACGCTTCATCCCGAGATCGCGCAGGCGATGGTCTACGGCGATCGCAAGCCGCATCTCGTCGCCTTGCTGGTGCCCGATCCCGACATCGCCGATGCGCCCGATCTTCACGCACGGCTGCAAAGCGCGGTCGACCGGGTCAACGCCGATCTCTCGGTGATCGAGCGCGTGCGCCGATTCATCCTCGCCGACGCACCGTTTGGAATCGACAATGAGCAAATGACGCCGTCGCTGAAAATCCGCCGCCACGTCATCGGCAAAGTCTATGGCGAGCGGCTCGAAGCCTTGTTCAAACGCGCCAAGGCCTGAGCCTCAGCGTCCGGGCCGCGTGTACGGCGTAATGCTTTCGATGACACAGCTGCCGACGGTCTGGCGGTTCATTGTATCGAACACTTGCTGAATGTCGCCGCGGCACAGACCAAGTCCGCCGACCGACTTGCTCAGCAGCGCATAACTGCCGTTTCCGAGCAGCCCGCAGCCATCGCTCAACTGGACCATGTAGACCGTGCCGGTGCCGACGCGGAAGGCGACGGTGCGCCCGTCGATGATCGACATGTCGTTGGCATTATAGCTCGGCAGGCAGCTGACCGGAGGGCCGGCGACCTTGCCCGCCATCAGCATTTCGAGCGCGCGCTGCCCGCTTGGACTGCGCATCATCGGTTGCGGCGCCATCGCGCACGAGCCGAGCAAAAGCGCGAAACCGAGGAGAGAAATGCGACGCATGGAAACCTCCTTGCACAAGCGACTCGAACGGGGAGTCGCGATCATCAACCGAAATTGTCCTTAGCAGATCGCAACGCTGCAAACGCCTGCCAATTTTGGGCGCGAACGAACGGGTTGGTGGCGCGTTCGCGGGCAATCGTCGACGGCAGTGTGATCGTGCCAGCCGCGCGCAGCGCTTCGACTTCCGCAAGCCGTTCAGCGATCGCCGCATTGCCCGGCTCGGCGTGCGCGGCAAAACGCGCGTTGGCGAGCGTATATTCGTGCGCGCAATAGATCAGCGTGTCGGCGGGCAGCGCGGCGAGGCTTTGCAGCGACGCGTGCATTTGTTCGGGGGTGCCTTCGAACAGCCGCCCGCAGCCCATCGCGAACATCGTGTCGCCGACGAAAGCGGTGTGCTCGTCATCGAAGATCAGGGCGATGTGGCCAAGCGTATGGCCGGGGACTTCGATCACGCGCCCGACATGCGCGCCGAGGCGAATCTCGTTGCCCCCGGCAAGCGCGATGTCGCGGCCCGGAATGGTCTCGGTCACCGGGCCTGAAATCCGCGCGCCGGTTGCCGCCTTGACCGCCAAATTGCCCCCGGTGTGATCGGGGTGCCAGTGGGTGTTCCAGATCTGGGTGATCGTCCAGCCGCGGCGCGCGGCCGCGGCCAATACCGGTGCAGCGTCGCCGGGGTCGACCGCCGCCGTCTCTCCGCTCGCGGAATCGTGGACCAGCCACAGATAATTGTCGCTGAAGGCGGGGACGGCGACGATCTCAAGCATCAAAGTCCGATCCGTTGGAAAAATATCACAGTGGCATCGAGATCGCACAGCCGAACCGACGAATGCAGAATTTTCATTTCATCTCACTCAATTCATCGCTATTAGGGCACGGTTCGTCGCGACCGTGACCGGCGATTGTGTCCGGTGGCCGCCTTTGCAATGACGAACGCAGGATATCCCAGCGATGATCCATTCACTCCAGGACAACCGCGCCGTCCTTTTGGGCGCGGTCGCAATCTTCGCCTTCGGCCTCACCGCCAGCGGCTATGTGCTTGGCGACGGTTTGCGCCGTTCCAAGGCGGCCGAGCGCAGCGTCACCGTGCGCGGCGTATCCGAACGCAACGTCACCGCCGACCTCGCGACCTGGTCGGTCGATTTCTCGAATCAGGGCGAAACGCTGGCGCCGGTCCAGCAATCGGTCGACCGGCAGGCCAATGCGGTTCGCGCTTATTTCGCGCGCGCGGGGTTTAGCGGTCCGGATGTATCGGACAGCAATGTCAGCGTCAGCCGCGAGCAAGCGCGCGACGGCGTCCCCGAACGGCTCACCGTGCGTCGTTCGATCCAATTGCGCACGACCGATGTGATGAAGGCGCGGGCGACGTTCGCGCGCCAGTCCGAATTGTTGCGCGACGGCGTCGAATTGTCGGGCAGCACGATCACCTACAGCTTCACCGGGCTCAACGCGCTCAAGCCGGCGATGATCGGCGAGGCGAACAAGAATGCGCGCACCAGC
>JBDSTQ010000268.1:0-3423 GCA_039928195.1 Sphingomicrobium sp. | reverse complement strand
GTGACGGGACCACCGTGGCCGTTTGCCGGAAATCCTCTGACGCCACAAACGTCAGGTGGGGGCCATATGTGCCGGACCAGGGTCCAACCAGGGACAGCTCCCTAGGATATTTAATCGCCTCAGGGATTTTCGTGGCTTCGTACCGGGCAGTACCCGTCGCCTGTCACTTAAGCCTTTGCGCTCTCACTCTCAAGGGCGGCAGCGAGCGCTTCGAGGCGTTCGGCGATCGCTTCGGCGCGGGTGGTCAACACCGGGTCGGGGGGAGCGACCGCGGCGGCGGCGTCGGGGCTTTTGTCGATCAATTGGTCGGCGAGGAGCAGCGCGGCGAACATGAACTGGCGCGATTCGGACAAAGTGCCGAGTCCGGCGATGGCTTCGCGGGTCTTGGCGTCGACCAGCCGCGCGGCGGCCTTGAGGCTGTCTTCCTCGCCGTCGCGGCAAGCGACCGGATAGACCCGCCCGCCGATGCTCAGATCAACCAAACTGGCCATCAGTTCGCCGCCTCGCGGATCAGCGAATCGAGCTCGGCGACGGCTTCGCGGACCTTGGCGCGCAATGCCTCGTCGGGTTTGCTGACGGCCGGACGGCGGTCAGAAACCGCGCGCTCGATCCGCAATATCGCGCGCTCGGAGCGCTCCAGTGCATCGGCAAGGCGGGCGTCGTCCATCGCCCAGCCGGTTACGCAAGATGAGGGGGAGCCGCAAGCATTGACGCCTAACAGTCCACCGACCAAAGGAACCGCGTCATCGGCCCCGCGAGTTCTCGAGGGCCGGACGATCCCGCATGACGGAGCCTTGATGCCAACCGAACGAGCCCTCGCCAACGCTATTCGCGCCCTCGCGATGGACGCAGTCGAGGCCGCCAACAGCGGGCACCCGGGAATGCCGATGGGCATGGCCGATGCCGCGACCGCTTTGTTCACCCGCCATCTGAAGTTTGACGCGGCCGATCCGCGCTGGCCCGACCGCGACCGCTTCATCCTGTCGGCGGGCCACGGCTCAATGCTGATTTATGCGTTGCTGTATCTGACCGGTTACGAACGCCCGACGCTCGACGACATCCGGAATTTCCGCAAGCTCGGCAGTCCGTGCGCGGGGCACCCCGAGAATTTCGAGCTGCCGGGAGTCGAAGTGACCACCGGCCCGCTTGGCCAGGGGCTGGCGATGGCGGTCGGGATGGCGATCGCCGAGCGGCATTTGAACGCGACCTATGGCGACGATCTGGTGGATCATCGGACTTTCGTCATCGCCGGAGACGGCGATCTGATGGAGGGGGTCAACCATGAGGCTGCGGGGCTTGCTGGGCATCTTAAGCTCGGGCGGCTGATCGTGCTGTGGGACGACAACAACATCACCATCGATGGCTCGACCGAATTGTCGCGCACCGAGGATGTCTCCGCGCGCCATGTCGCGATGGGCTGGCACGTCAACGCGTGCGACGGCCTCAATGCCGATGATGTCGACCGCGCAATCGGCGAAGCGCTCGCCGACGACCGGCCGAGCCTGATCCGCTGCAAGACGATCATCGGCTTTGGCGCGCCCAATGTGCAGGGGACGTCGGCGACTCACGGCGCGGCGCTGGGCAAGGCCGAAGTCGAAGCCGCGCGCGCCGAGCTCGGACTCGAGCCGAAAGAGTTCACCGTTCCCGACGATGTCATGGCGGCGTGGCGCGAGGCGGGGACGCGCGGCGCGTCGGCCCATGCCGAATGGCGCGAGCGGCTCGAAGCGAGCGAGAAGAAGGCGGACTTCAGTGCGCGTCTCGATTCGCCGCCGAGCGCCGACTGGCTGCAGCCGCACATCGCGACCTTGCTCGCCGACCCCAAGCCGGTGGCGACGCGCAAGGCGTCGGAGATGGCGCTCGAAGCGATCAATCCGGCGATTGTCTCGACGATTGGCGGCTCGGCCGACCTCACCGGATCGAACAATACCAAGACCAAGAATTTGCAGCCGCTGACCGCGGAAAATTACGGCGGGCGCTATATTTATTACGGCATTCGCGAGTTCGGCATGGCGGCGGCGATGAACGGCATGGCGCTCCACGGCGGGGTCATCCCCTACGGCGGCACGTTTATGGTGTTCACCGATTATTGCCGCCCGGCGATCCGCCTCAGCGCGCTGCAGCGGGCGCGGGTGATTTATGTAATGACCCACGACAGCATCGGGCTTGGCGAGGACGGGCCGACGCACCAGCCGATCGAGCATCTGCAAAGCCTGCGCGCGATGCCGGGGCTGGAGGTTTACCGCCCCGCCGACGCGGTCGAGACCGCCGAATGCTGGGCGCTGGCGCTGGCGAGCGAGGGGCCGAGCATCCTTGCGCTGACGCGCCAGAATTTGTCGCCAATGCGCAGCGAAGCGGCGAACGAGAATTTGTGTGGGCGCGGCGCCTATAAGGTCCGCCACGCGAGCGCGGCGCGCAAGGTGATCATCATCGCCACCGGATCGGAAGTCGAGATCGCGCTCGGCGCGGCGGCCGCGCTCGAAGCCCAAGGGGTCGGCACCGATGTCGTGTCGATGCCGTGCACCGAGCGCTTCGACGCGCAGGATGCCGGCTATCGCGAGGACATCCTGCCCGATGTTTCGAATCGGCAGATTTTGCGCGTGTCGATCGAGGCCGGGACGACGTTCGGCTGGGAGCGCTACACCGGGCTTCACGGGCTGCGCATCGGCATCGACCGCTTCGGCGTCTCGGCCCCGGCCAAGGACGCCTATGCATTTTTCGGACTGACGCCCGACGTGGTTGCCGCGCGGGTGCTTGACCATATGGAGCAAAGGGAAATCGCATGACGAAAGTTGCAATTAACGGCTTTGGCCGGATCGGCCGGCTGGTCGCGCGGGCGATCCTCGAGCGGCCTGATTGCGGGCTCGAGCTGGTGAGCGTCAACGACCTCGCCGACGCCAAGGCCAATGCCTGGCTATTTCAGCGCGACAGCGTCCACGGGCGTTTTCCCGGCGAAGTGACGACCGACGGCAATGACATCATCATCAACGGCAAGCGCATCCACGTCACCGCCGAGCGCGACCCGGCGAACCTGCCGCACAAGGCCAATGGCGTCGACATCGCATTGGAATGCACCGGCTTCTTCGCCGACAAGGAGGGCGGGCAGAAGCATCTCGACGCCGGCGCCAAGCGGGTGCTGATCTCGGCCCCGGCGAAGGGCGCGGATTTGACCGTGGTGTACGGCGTCAACGACGACAAATTAACCGCCGAGCACCGCATCGTGTCGAACGCCAGTTGCACCACCAACTGCCTGGCGCCGGTGGCCAAGGTCTTGAACGACGCGATCGGGATCGAGCGCGGGCTGATGACCACGGTTCATGCCTACACCAACGACCAGAAGATCCTCGACCAGATCCATTCCGACCCGCGGCGCGCGCGGGCGGCGGGAATGTCGATCATTCCAACCACTACTGGTGCCGCTCGCGC
>JBDSTQ010000267.1:0-7050 GCA_039928195.1 Sphingomicrobium sp. | reverse complement strand
GCCGCGACGACGGCGGGTCGATATACATCATGTGGCCCGATGGATAATAAGTGTAGGTGATGTTGGCCGCGATCGCCGGGTCGAGCGCCATGTGGCCAATCTCATAATCCGCACCGAAAAACGGCGTCGCCAGATCATAATAGCCGTTGACCGAGAGCAGTTTGAGCCGGGGATTCTCGCGCATTGCCGCGGCCAGGTCGACGCTGGTGTCGCTGATCGGCTGCGGCCCTTCGGCCGACTTGTGCTGCAAATTCCAGTCGTCGCCGATCCCGGCGTAATTGTTCGGCCGATAGGTCAGCGGGGTCTGATAGCCGAGGTCGCGATAGAGATAGTCGTTGAG
Source organism: Sphingomicrobium sp. (assembly GCA_039928195.1). Taxonomy (GTDB): domain Bacteria; phylum Pseudomonadota; class Alphaproteobacteria; order Sphingomonadales; family Sphingomonadaceae; genus Sphingomicrobium. The sequence goes on along the minus strand of JBDSTQ010000267.1, from coordinate 6,710 downwards.
CGCGCCGACGAACGCCCCGCTGATCGAACTTGCCTGCGGGTCGTAGCTGGTGCCGCCGCCGGCCGCATCGGCCTCGGTCCCGACGTAGCGCGAATCGATTCGGCCGATGATCTGGCGGCGGTCGCGCAGCAGTTCGCGGCGATAGCGGTCATCCTGCACGCGCAGGTTCGAGCGCAAAATGTAGTCGGGCGAGATGCCGAGTAAGCGCGCCATCTGTTGCGCGATCGACTGCTTCTCCTCGGCGCCGATCGCCATCCCCTTCTGCAACGCCGAAGCATAGGGCCCGCTGGCGAACGCGCGCGCTTCAGCGACGAAGGTCGCGAAGTCGGGCTTGGGGTCGAGTTTGCCGTGATACCAGGCGTTCACCGCCAACGTCGGGAAGAAGTTGATCAGCGACTGGTCGCCGGCGAAATCGGCGAAGTTGAGCACGGTCGAGACCAGCACCACGCCGTTCAATTGCACGCCCTTGTCGGCCAGCGCCTTGGCGAGACCGGCGGCGCGGGTCGTGCCATAGCTTTCGCCAATCAGGAATTTGGCCGAGTTCCACCGGCCATATTTCGTCAAATAGCGCTGGACCGTGCGATTGAACGCATCGATGTCCTTGTCGACCCCGAAGAAGTCCTTGGGTTCTGCCTTGCCGACGACCCGCGACAGGCCGGTGGTCGGCGCGTCGATGAACACGAGGTCGCTGACGTCGAGTAAAGTGTCGGGGTTGGCACCATAATGGAACGGCGGCCCGGCAATCATCTCGGGGCGCGAGGCATCGACTTTCATCGGCCCGAACGAGCCCATGTGCAGCCACATCGTCGACGATCCCGGGCCGCCGTTGAAGAGGAAGGTGACCGGGCGCGGGCGCCCCCGCGACTCAACCGTATAAGCGACGTAGAACATGCTCGCGGTCGGCGCGCCGTCGTCGCTGCGGATGGTCAGATGTCCCGGGGTGACGGTGTAGCCGAGCGAGCGACCACGAAAGGGGATCGAACGCTTTTTCGGCTGGGCGTCCTCGGCGATGCTCGCCGCCGCGACGTCGGGATCGGGCTTGGCGGCGTCGGACTTGGCATCCTTGGGCGGGGCGTCGCCGGCCGCGGCCGCAGGCGGATCAGCGGCATAAGCAGTACTCGAGAGCAGCAGCGACAAGGCAATCAGGGAAAAGCGCATTACTGACCTTTCATCGGAATGGGCTTGCCCATAACCATGACATAATCGACCCGTGTGACCGCCGCCGGATCGACCAACGGGTCTCCCTCGACTGCAATCAGATCGGCCGACTTGCCCGGATCGAGCGTGCCGGTCTCGGCGCCGAGGTCGAGCAAGTCGGCGCCGCCTGTGGTCGCGGCAATCAGCGCATCGCGCGGGGTCATGCCGCCCTTGGTCACCATCAGCCCGAGTTCCTGATTGGCCTGACTATGCGGGGCAACGCCGCTGTCGGTGCCCAGTGCAATCTTGACCCCGGCGCGATAGGCGCGGTTGAGTCCGATGCCCCACTGGGTCAGTGCCTGGCGCCCCTTGGCCTCGCTGCTTGCCGAAAAGATGCCCTTGCCGATAAATTGATTGAGCCCGCTGAAAGCCATGAGGGTCGCCGAATAATAGGTTCCGCGCCGTTTCATTTCCTGGGCGCCGGCCGCGTCGATGAAGGTGCCGTGCTCGATCGAATCGACGCCTGCGCGAGTCGCCGCAAGAATGCCCCGCGCGCCGTGCGCATGCGCCGCGGTCTTGAGGTGAAGCGAATGGGCGGTGTCGACGATCGCTTTCATTTCTTCGTCCGAAAAATGCTGCTCAAGCCCGAGCGTGCCGGGGTCGAGCACGCCGCCGGTCGCATGAAATTTGATCACGTCGACCCCGAGCGCGGCGAGCTTGCGCACGGTTTGCGCGCATTCCTGCGCGCCGGTGCATACGCCCAACTGGCCATGCAGGTTGATCGCATCGGCAAGGTCCGGGCTGCGGCCGACGGCCTCATCGCCGTGGCCGCCGATCATCGACAGCGCCGGGCCCGATTCGAGCACGCGCGGTCCTGGGAAATTGCCGTCGCGAAGCGCATCACGGGTGGCGAGGCCAGCGACGCCCGCGCTGCCCAGGTCGCGCACCGTGGTGAAGCCCGCGCGCGCCATCACCAAGGCATTCTTCAATCCCGTCACCGCCGAATAGGGCTCGGAATATTTCGTTGTCATTCTTTGATACCACGGTTGGCCGGCATCGAATGACAAGTGCACATGAACGTCGATCAGCCCAGGCATGACCGTGCGCCCGCGTTGATCGACGACCGTCGCACCGGCGGGCGCGGTGAACCCGTCCTCGATCCGCGCGATGCGGCCATTGTCGACGATCACCGTCGACGGCCCGCGCGCCGGCTTGGCCGCATCGACGATCAGCCGTCCGGCCTGAATCGCATAGGTTTCGGCGCTGGCGGCACCGGCGCTGAGCAGCGCGGCGCCGGCGATCAGATATTTGCGCAAGACATTCTCCCCTTCGAACCGGCGCACCCTAGCGCGGCCCAAGAGGGCTTCAAGTGATCATCTCTTCCAGCGTCTCAATGCGATCGGCTTCGGCGGCGGGCTTGTCGGTGCGGATGCGGCTGACGCGCGGGAAGCGCATCGCCAGGCCCGACTTATGGCGCGTGCTGCGATGGATCGAATCGAACGCCACTTCGATCACCAGGCTCTTGTCGACTTCGCGCACCGGGCCGAAGCGCTGCGTCGTATGCCCGCGGACCCAGCGGTCGAGCCATTTCAACTCCTCGTCGGTGAACCCGAAATAGGCCTTGCCGACGGGCAGCAATTCGCCCGCCGCATTCCAGCAGCCGAAGGTGAAGTCGCTGTAGAAAGACGAGCGTTTGCCCGACCCGCGCTGGGCGTACATCAGCACGCAATCGGCGTTGAGCGGATCGCGCTTCCATTTGTACCACAGGCCGGTGCGACGGCCCGCGACATAGGGGCTGTCGCGGCGCTTGAGCATCATCCCCTCGATGCTCGCATCGCGCGCCCCGGCGCGGAGTTCCTCGAGCGCGTCGAAACTGTCGGCTTCGATCAATTGCGACAGGTCGAAGCGGGCGGAGTCGAGCCGCGGCATGAATGCTTCCAATCGCGCGCGGCGCTCGGTCCACGGCAGCGCGCGCAAATCCTCGTCGCCGTCGAACAGCAGGTCGTAGAGCCTCACGAATGCCGGCGCCGATGCCAGCATCTTCGGGCTGACGGTCTTGCGCCCGAGCCGTTGCTGGAGCGCGTTGAAGCTCGCCGCCGCGCCGCCATGCTCGTCGGTGCCTTGCGCTTCGCCGCGCACGAGCAATTCGCCGTCGAGCACCGCGCGCGTCCGGAACGCTTCGGCGACATCGGGAAAGCTGCGCGAGATATCGTCGCCGGTGCGGCTGAACAGCCGGGTCTCGCCGCCGGCATGAACCAGTTGGATGCGGATCCCGTCCCACTTCCACTCGGCGGCATAATCGGTGAGCGCGACCTTGGCGTCCTCCAGCGGGTGGGCGAGCATGAACGGGCGGAACACCGGGACATCGCGCGCGGTCGGCTGTTCGGCGCGGCCTTCGCCCCAGTCGAACAGTTCGGCGAACGGCGGCTGGAGCCCGTGCCACACCTCCTCGACCGCTTCGACATCGAGCGCGAAGGCGTCGGCGAGCGCCTGCTTGGCGAGGCGCGCGCTGATCCCGACGCGCAGCGCGCCGGTGGCGAGCTTGAGCAGCGCATAGCGGCCCGACGCATCGAGATGATCGAGCATTTTCGCCAACACCTGCGGCGCGTCGCTCCGGCTCGCCGCGCGCAGCCGTTCGACCGCGTCGCCGATGCCGATACTGCCGTCGTCGATCTCGGGTTCCCCCAGCGGGGGCGGCCACAGCAGCGACACCGTCTCGGCCATGTCGCCGACATAATCGCGGCTCATCGTCAGCAGCACCGGGTCGATGCGCTCGGCGGCGATGGCACGGATCGCGGCGCCCTTGACCGCGGGAATGTCGAGCGTGCCGGTCAGCGCGGCGAGCGCGATGCCGCGGTCGGGGTCGGGGGTGGTCTTGAGATACTCGCCGATCAGCAGCAGCTTGGTGTTGCGCGAGCGCGTGTAGACGAGGTCGTCAAGCAGCTGGGAGAAAGCGCGCATTTGGGCGACAATGCGCGGCGCACGGCTTTGTGCCTAGTGGAGCCGCACCGCGAGCAGCGCGAGGATCGATTCGCGGTCGTGCGCGGGGTCGCCGCTGGTGAGCGCATCGTCCATCCGCGCAAGGCACGCGCGGGTCGCCTGGACACGACCGGGCATCATCGCATGATGCGCGCCATAATCGGCGAGGCCCTCGAGCGCGGCGAGGCCATGCTCGGCGGCCATCGCGCGGATCGCGTTCATCTGGCGGCAGATCGCGCTGGCGCCAAGGCGCGGCACGCGCGCTTCGATGTCGGCGATACACTCGCTGATGTGCTGGCGGATCAGCTCGATCGGGTCGTTCGCGGCCATTGGATTCACCCCTTGTTGACCGGGCGATCATCACCGAAAACAGTTAACAGCTGGCGAAAGCCCGATTACGGTCCCGTGACTGGGGGCCAGATGGTTATTCGCAGCATCCGCGAGCATGTCGTCGAGCTTAACTGGCTGGCGGTCGCGATCGACCTCGCGATCGTCGTCGTCGGCGTGTTCCTCGGCACCCAGGCCAATAATTGGAACGAAGCCCGGATCGAGCGCGCCACCGCGGCCGATTACCGAGTCCAGATCATCGACGACCTCAAGGAGAACGAGGCCGATCTGCAATCGCGCCAGAACTATTATACGCTCGTGAGGAGCCACGCTTTGGCTGCGCTCGCCGCGATCGAGGCGCCAGCCAGGCCACGCGGGCCGACTTTCTTGATCGACGCTTATCAGGCGAGCCAGGTGTGGCTTCGGCCAATGAACCGCACGGGCTATGACGAAATGACCAGTGCGGGATTCACCCATAGCATCGGCAACCGCCAGACCCGATCGCGCTTGACCAATTATTACACCCAGTTGCGCCAGTTCGACGTCACGGCGGCCAATACAACCACCTATCGCGAGCGGGTGCGGCGGGCACTGCCTTATGACGTTCAGCTGGCAATCCGCGAGAGTTGCGGCGAACGGCTCAAGACCTTGCCCAGCGGCGCACAATTCGCGACCTTTCCCGAGCAATGCTCGCCGCGGCTTAACCCCGCGGTGGCCAGCCTCGCTCTATCGCGCTTGCAAGCGGCCGAACTTGGCGACGATCTGACGCGCCACATCGCCGATCTTGATCAAAAGCTCTCCGGGTTCGACCGCTACAAGCGACTGGCGCACGACATCCGCCTGTTCCTCGAAGCGCAGGACCGTTACTAGCAATGGTCATCCGCCGCATCCGCGAACATGTCGCCGAGCTCAACTGGTTCGCGGTCGCGATCGACTTCGCCATCGTCGTTGCCGGCATCGTCATCGGCACCCAGGTCAATAATTGGAACGAGTTGCGGATCGAGGCCGAGCAAAGCCGTTCCTATCGCGCCCGATTGATCGATGAACTCGACTTCAATGCCCGCCAATATCGAGTCCAAATCGCTTATTACCGTCAAGTGCGAGCGAACGGGATCGCCGCGCTGGCGGTGATCGAGGGCCGATCGCGGGAACCGGCGCGCGACTTCCTGATGCACGCCTACCAACTCAGCCAGATCGATACCGGTGTGGCCAAGACCTATATCTATGATGAAATGACCTCGGCGGGACTGGTCGATCGGCTTGGCGACGAGGCAATGCAGGCGACGGCGAGCGATTATTATCTGGCGCTTGCAAGCAACGACCGAGTCCTCAAGGAGACCCTTCCGTATCGCTCGACGATCCGCCAGGTAATGCCGTACGCCGCGCAACATGCCATTCGCGATAGCTGCGGCGACCAGTTCGTTTATTTCGGGCGGCGGATCATGGGCACGCGCCTGCCCGAGCCGTGCACCGCGACCCTCGCGCCTTACGTCGCGGAGAAAAGCGCGCTTACCGTCCGCTCTTATCCCGGGCTCGTGTCGGAAATGACGCGATATATTGCCTCGATCGATGAAAAGATCGAAGTTCTGACCATCAACCTCGGTCTAACCGAGAAATTCAAAGGCGCCTTGGCCAGCGCGGCCTGACGGCGCGCGGGCACCCCCCAACTTGACAAAATCCCCCCTCGCCGTCATTGGGCGCGGGTCGGGCGGCGCATGTGTGCCGCCTTCCTTATTTTCAGCTTTGGATGTGTTCGATGGCCAAATCGGCAACCGTCAAGATCAAGCTCGTCAGCTCGGCCGACACCGGCTTCTATTATGTGACGAAGAAGAATCCGCGCACCCAGACCGAAAAGATGGTCATGCGCAAATATGATCCGAAGGTGCGCAAGCACGTCGACTTCAAGGAAGCGAAGATCAAATGACGCCTGACGGCGTCGCTTCGACTCTTCCTTCGCTCAGCAGCTCTTCGACCGCCTGGACGAAGCGCACCACCGAAATCGGTTTCGACACATAGGATTGCGCGCCCGCGCCGCGGATGCGCTCCTCGTCGCCCGGCGCCGAATAGGCCGTCACCGCCATGATCGGGATCGCCGCGAGCTGCTCGTCGGCGCGGATCAGGCGAATCAACTCAAGCCCGCTGACGTGGGGCAGCTGGATGTCGGTAATCACCAGATCGGGAGCGAAATTGCGCGCGGCCTCGATCGCGTTGCGGCTGTCGGTCACCGCCTCGGGCTGATGGCCGTGCGCCGCGAGCAGATCGCAAAA
>JBDSTQ010000266.1:0-10364 GCA_039928195.1 Sphingomicrobium sp. | reverse complement strand
GAAGATGATCCGCAAGCTGATGCTCGCCGGCGCCGACGCCTTCCGCATTAACATGAGCCATGGCGACAAGCGTCAGAAGGCGCGGCTGGTCGAACATATCCGCGCGCTCGAAAAGGAATTCCGAAGGCCGACCACGATCCTGTTCGACCTCCAGGGGCCGAAGCTGCGCGTTGGCCATTTCAACGGCGGCGCGGCGATGCTCGACAATGGTGCGACCTTCATCCTCGATCGTGACGAGGCGCCGGGCGATGCGCGGCGCGTCGAATTGCCCCACCCCGAATTGTTCGCCGCGGTGACGCCGGGCGCGCGGCTGCTGATCGACGACGGCAAGGTCCGCTTGCAAGTCATCGAGGCCGATGGCGAGCGCATCGTGACCAAGGTGGTGGTCGGCGGACGCGTGTCGGACAATAAGGGCGTCAACGTCCCCAATGTGCTGGTGCCGATTCCGGCGCTGACCGAAAAGGATCGCGGCGACCTCATCTTCGCGCTCGAGCAGCGCGCCGACTGGATCGCTCTGTCATTCGTCCAGCGGCCCGAGGACGTCGCCGAAGCGCGCGCGTTGATCGGCGACCGCGCGTCGCTGATGGCCAAGATCGAAAAACCCGCGGCGATCGACCGGCTGGACGACATCATCGCGCTGTCCGATGGAGTGATGGTCGCGCGCGGCGATCTTGGCGTCGAGCTCCCGCCCGAAGACGTGCCGCCGCTGCAGAACCGCATCGTCGCCAGCGCGCGCCAGTTCGGCAAGCCGGTGGTGGTGGCAACGCAAATGCTCGAATCGATGATCGTCTCGCCGACCCCGACGCGCGCCGAGGTCAGCGACGTCGCGACCGCGATCTATGACGGCACCGACGCGGTCATGCTCTCGGCCGAAAGCGCGGCCGGGCAGTATCCGATCGAGGCGGTGGCGATGATGGACCGCATCGCCACCAGCGTCGAATCGGACCCGGTTTATTCGGGCCGGATCCACTTCACCCAGACCAAGCTCGAGCCGACCACCGCCGATGCGATCGCTGGCTCGGCACGGCAGATCGCGAGCACCATCTCGGCCACCGCGATGGTCTGCTACACCAGCTCGGGATCGACCGCGCGGCGGATCGCGCGCGAGCGTCCGCACGTCCCGCTGCTGGCGATGAGTGCGTCGCCGATAACGGCGCGGCGGATGGGGCTTTTGTGGGGCGTCCATGCGGTCCACACCCGCGATGTCGCGAGCTTCGAGGAAATGGTCGAGAAGGCCAAACGGATGACGCTTCGCCACAAAATTGCCAAGGGCGGGGACCGCATCATCCTGATGGCCGGGATTCCGTTCGGGACCGCCGGATCGACCAACGTCGTCCACGTCGTGCGGCTGGTCGGCGATGAGCTTGCCCGGCACGAAGCCGCCGAGGCCTAGCGCGGCAACCGTGCTGGGATTTCGCCGCAAATCTCGCGCGCGAGAAAACCCATCGGGCCGATCTTCCTGGCGAGGGCGGCGCCCGCTTCGCCATGCAGCCACACCGCCCACAATAATGCGGCAAGCGGATCGGCACCGCGCGCGAGCAATCCGCCGGCAATTCCCGCGAGTGTGTCGCCGCTGCCCGAAACGCCAAGCCCGGGCGCGCCGCCGCGATAGGTCCACACCTCCTCGTCGGGAGTGACGACATGGCTGACGATGCCTTTGACCAGAACGATTGACCGATACAGCCGGGCGGCGCGAATGCCGCACTTGACCGGCTGACGCTCGACCGCTTCGGGTTCGCAGTCGAGCAGCGACGCAAGCTCGCCCGAATGCGGCAGGAGTAACGGCGGCGACGCGCGCGGCTCGTCGGGTAACGGCTCGAGTGCGTGGAGCAGAGCGGCATCGAAAGCGAGGCGGACATCGACGCCAAGCAACGCCTCGGCGATCTTGCCGCATTGGGCGTTCGGTGCGAGCCCCGGACCGGCGACAACCGCGTCAACTTCCGCGGCAAGCTCGGCAATGCGCTGATCGGCGCCGTGCGCGAACCCCCCGGCGCGGTCTTCGGCAAGGCCGATGACCATCGCTTCGGGCATCGCCAAGCCGAGCCCCGCGGCGGCGCTGGCGACGGTGACGATCTGCAATTTGCCCGCCCCCGCGCGCATTGCCGCGGTGGCGCTGAGCAAAGCCGCGCCGGGCACGTCGCGGCTCCCGGCAACGACCAGGATACGGCCATGTTGGTCCTTGTCGCCGCTATCGACGCGGGGCAGCGGATGCGCCTTGAGCGCGATCCGGTCGAGCAGCTTGGGCTTGGTCATCGCGATCCGGTCATGGCTTCGGGTTCGGCGGTCTTAGTCGTACCGTCGGCCTCCATCGGCGCACCGTGATTCCATAGCACCAGCTGGGGCACGCACATGGCGAGATGGTTGGGCTCGAAATCATAAGCGGCGATCCCGCAATTGAGGATGTCGGCCTGCTGATCAATGGCCATGATGTCGGCCTCGGTGAGCTCCTCGAGGATATAGCGGAGGCACAAGACGACGACCTGATGGCAGACGATCATCACGCGCTTGTCGGCATATTGCAGATAGATACTGTTGAGCGCCGAGCGCAGGCGCAGGATGACGTCCGCCCAGCTCTCGCCGCCGGGCGGGCGGTGATAGCATTTGCCCATCTTGGCGCGGTGCGCGGCTTCCTCGGGATACTTTTCGCGGATTCCGGTGATCGTCAGTCCGTCGAACACGCCGAATTCGCGCTCGCGCAGCCGCTCGTCGAGCACGGTCGGCTTGGACCCGCCGCTCAGCCCGCCAGCCTTGCAGATCGCCTCGGCGGTCTGGCGCGCGCGGACATAGGGCGAGGCGAGCAAGACTTCGGGCTTCTCATCGTCGGGCAGCGCGGCGAACCAGCGCCCGGTGGCGTCGGCCTGGCTGTGCCCAAGTTCGGACAAGGGCACGTCGACATCGCGCAGGTCGAGGTCGATGACGCTCGCCCCCGCTTCGTCCGCCGCCTCGCGCGCGACATTGCCCTGACTCTGACCGTGGCGCACGATCCACAATCGCTTGGGCCAGTTTTCGCGCATCTCCACCGATCTCCTTCAGCCAAGAGAAAGCCGAACACGCGATAAAGGTCCAGTGAGAGCGCTGACGCACCCGCCATTACTGCTGATCGGTGCCGCTTTGCTTGGCGGCAGCGCTCCGCCCGCCACGATCATCGTACTCGATCAGCCGCGGCCCCATCTAACCGAGCGGTTCCGGATCACCACCGGCGCGCGGGTCGAGCCCTCGGGTTTCCTGACCGTCGAACAGGCGCCGGCATCATCGCCCGCAGTGACAGCGAGATCGCCGAAGGCGCGCCCCAACCCTCGCGACCATCGCAGCAATCTCCGCTCCATCGATCGCCGGTCGCGAGTCCCGCGCAATCAGCTGCAAAAGCTCGCGCAACCGTGGATCGACCGCTTCGCCGGGGAACGGTTGTTCACCGGCTATGGTTTGAACGCACGCGACGGGACCGCCGATATCGACATGGTCGTCAGCGAAAAGGAGTTTGCGGCCATCGCCGCGCGCCGGGGCTGGGGCCGCACGCCTGAATTCCTGCGCTTGCGGTTCGACGAAGCGCCAATTGGCCCGGCGGTGGCCGTTAGCATAGCTAACGGCCTGCGCATCTTCGCGCACAGCGACCGCAATCTTGGGCTTCACCACCAGGCGGCGTTGAGTGGCCGGATCATCGTGCGCGATGGGTGCTTCCGCGTCGCCGGGTTCGACGGCAACCAACAGCTCGCTTATTTCCCGCGCGAAGTCGGCGTCTATGTCGATCCGCAAGGCTATCTCGCGCTGCGGACGCGCACCGCGGAGCCGCGCCATCTCGGCCGCATTGGCGAGCAATTTACTTGGGCTGGACCGATCGGGATCGACGAGAAATCTCCGATGGTCGCCGAACTGCGCCGCCAATGCGGCACCGCGCCGTTGATGCATCTCGCGGTTCCGGAAAGCAGCGCTGTGTTCAACGCACGCTACGGTTTGCCGCGAACCCCGCCGCCGCCGCCGCCGCCGCCACCGCCGCGCTAGGCGCGATAGGGCAAATGCTCGCGGTGGTCGGCAAAATCGCGCAGCGCCTGGTCGAGCGGTCGCAGCAGGATCCCGCGCGCGCTGGTCAAGCTGGTGTCGGTCGGCGGGGGCGAGTGTTCGTGCAAGCGGATGCGGTCGTGCTGATTGCGCCCGAGCCGCGCGATCGACGCCGCCTCGCGCGCCAGATCGTGCCAGCTGACCGGCCCGTCGTTGGTCAGGTGCCACAGCCCGGTTTCGCCATCGATCAGCAGGTCGAGCGTCGCATGAACCAGGTCGGGGACATAGGTCGGGGTGACGAAGGTGCGGTCGCTGGCGACGACATCTTCGCCGCGCTCGAGCCGGGCAATGTTCGAGGTGAGGAAATTATACTGGTCCCACGGGCCGAAGAACGCGCTGGTGCGGATGATCAGCGCCTCGCCGCCCGCCGCATGCAGCCGCGCTTCGCCGTCGGCTTTGCTGCGGCCATAGGCGCAGGCCGGCGCGGTCGCATCGTCCTCGACATAGGATCGCCCAAGCGTCCCATCGAACACCCGGTCGGTTGAAAATGTGACGAACGGCAGCCCCGCCGCCTGGCACGCGCGGGCGAGCAATTCGGGACCGATCGCGTTGGCGGTGTGGCACTCGTCGAACTTCTCCTCGGCTTCCCAGGTGCGCACGAAGCCCGCCGTATTGATGACCGCCCACGGCTTGTGGCGCAGGATCGCGGCGGCAATCGAGGTCTCGTCGCTGATGTCGAGATCGGCGCGGCTGGTGAGCACATAAGCGAGACCGCGGTGGGCGCAGATCCGGCCGAAGGCGCGGCCGAGCGTCCCCGTCGCGCCGGTGATCAGGATTGGCCGCGCGGCCTTGCCCATGCGCGCTGGCAGCATATCGTAGCGCGGCCGCGCGATCGTCCGTCCGGGGCGCTTCCACCAGCCGGGAAGATCGAGCACCGGATGCGCGAATTTCTCGGCGCGGCCAAGCGCGGTGGCGGCTTTGGCAAGCAGGGTCGGGCGCGGAGTCGGGGAGCGGGTGTCGAATGCGCCGACGTCATACTGGCCTTCGCGGCGGGTCAGCAAAGATCGCCAGTCGACCGCTCCGAACAAAGCCCACAAGGTGACCGCGCGAATGTCCGCGCCGCGCGCGCGCTCGTGCTCGGCGGCTTGCCACACGTCCTTGAGCCAGCGCACCTGCTCTTCGCGCGTGCAGCCGTGATGGACTTCGGTGACCGCGATCGGGATTCCGTAGCGCGCCCACGTTTCGCGCAGCCGCGGGCCGGGGCCGAGCAAGGGTTGCAGCCGGGCGACGCGCACCGCCTCGACATCGACGTAACGGTGACGCCGGTTGGAGCCTGCGGCGACGCCGGGATAGCGCGCGGTGCGCTGATCGAGATAGCGCTCGCTGGTCAGATAATGATCGAAGCCGATGATGTCGGGACGGCCTTCGCCGAGCGCCAGTTCGGCGAGCTGTTCGGCGCTCGCCGCTTTGTTGCGCAGCCAGCTGTAGAACGGATGCTCGGGGACGACCCTGCCGTCGAGCAGGTCGAACGTCAGCCAGCGGCGTTCGTTTTCATGGTCCGCCTGATATTGCAGTTCGGGGGTGGCGAAGGTCTTTCCGACATCCTCGCTGGCGATCAGCTGCGCGGTAGGGTTGATCGTGCGCAGCGCGGTCATCGTGCGCGCGATCGCGAGGCACTGATTGACCGTCGCGCGGAAGGCCGCGTTGACGTTTTTCTTATGCGGATGCCAATAGCCGTAGAGATAGGACAGGCGCGCGGTGGTCAGCGGCTCGTTGATCGGGGTCCATTGGGTGATCCACGGGTAATGGCGCGCGACGCGGGCCGCGAAATCGGCGAGCTTGTCGGGAAATGAAGGGTCGAGAAGATCGGTGTAATGCGGTCCCGAACCGTGGTGGACGAGCCCCGCGATGACCTCGATGCCATGCTCGCGAAGCCGTTCGAGACGCGGGTCGTGCCACGAGAAATCCAGCTCGTGCGGCGATTGCGGGGCGATGCTTTCCCACAGGATCGGGTAACGCACTGCCTTGATTCCGAGCGCGGCCATGGCGTCGATGTCGGCGAGCCGCGCCTTGTGCCCGGTGTCGGCGAGTTGGTCGCGGACATCGTCGCCGACGCGCACCAGGGTGCACTCGACTCCGCCCCACAATTCCAACGGGGCAAGCGGCTGGGCGCCGCTTGGCCTCATGCCGCGGCCGCCGCGCTTTCCCGTGGCGCGTCCACCCGCTCCTTGCGCTCATCCAGGCGGCGGAAAGTGGCGAGCGCCTGGCCGACGATCTGGTCCATGTTGTAATAACGATAAGTCGCGAGCCGCCCGACAAAGGTCACGCCTTCGGTCGCGTCGGCCAGCGCCTCGTAGCGCTTGAACAGGGCCTGATTTTCGGGCCGCGGAATCGGATAATAAGGGTCGCCCTCGGCCGAAGGATATTCGTAGGTGACGGTGGTCACCGGCGCTTCCTGCCCGGTCAGATGCTTATATTCGCTGATCCGCGTGTAAGGCACGTCCTCGGCCGGATAATTCACCGTCCCGACGTCCTGAAACTGGTCCTGCTCGAGCGTCTGGTGATCGAATGTCAGGCTTCGATAAGGCAATTTGCCGAAGCGGAACTCGAAATATTCGTCGATCGGACCGGTAAACACCAAATGGTCGAAATCGACCGTATCGCGAACATCGCGATAATCGGCGCCAAGCCGCCGCTCGATCAGCGGATTGGCGAGGATCTTTTCGAACATCGCGGTGTAGCCATCCTTCGGCATCGCCTGGAACGTGTCGGCGAAATAGAGATCATCGACATTGGTCCGCGTGGGGATGCGCGCAGTCACCGACTTGTCGAGCTCGCTCGGGTCGAGGCCCCATTGCTTGCGCGTGTAGCCGCGAAAAAATAGCTCATAGAGCTCGCGCCCAACGGCGTTGACAACGACATCTTCGGATGTCCGAATTTCGTCGACCGGCTCGGCGCGCGAAGCCAAATAGTCGGCGGCTTCGTCGTCGGTCTTGAGGTCGAGGTCGAACAATTTGTTGAGCGTCGTGCGGTTGATCGGGATCGGCACCTGCTGGCCGCGCACGACCGCGAGCACGCGATGCTCGTACGGCCGCCACTCAGTGAATTGCGACAGATAGTCGACCACTGGCTGGGCGTTGGTATGGAAAATATGCGGGCCGTATTTGTGGTACAGAATCCCGGCTTCGTTGGGTTCGTCATAGGCGTTCCCGCCGATATGCGGGCGGCGGTCGATGAGCAGAACGCGTGCCTGATGCTGGCTCGCCAGACGCTCGGCGAGAATCGAGCCGGCAAAACCGGCCCCGACGATCAGATAATCGTAATGGTCACGGCCTTCGCGGCCGTCCGGCTGGCTGCTCATTCCGCGGCAACAAGCAGCGAGCGATCGGCCGGCGCATGCTCGGCAATCAGCGCATCGACCAGTCCCGCCATGCGCGCGAAGGTGGTTTCCCAGCTGGTCGCGGCAAGCATCAGATCGGCCTCGGCCAGCCAGCCGCCCTCGCGATTGCGCGACAGCTCGAGCGCCGCGTCGCAAGCGGCGGCGAAACTGTCTGCATCGGCGGCGATTTTGACGCCCTCGAGGTGGCCATAGTGGCGCACGACATCCTTGACCGGGGTCGACACCACCGGTCGGCCACCGGCGAGATATTCGGGGGTCTTGGTCGGTGAGATGAATTCGGTCGATTCATTCATCGCGAACGGCATCAGCGCGACATCCCAGCCCGACAGATAGGCCGGAAGCTGCTTGTAGGTCTTGCCGCCGAGATAATGGATGTTGGGCCGGCGCGGGAGATCCTCGGGCGCGATCTTGACCACCGGGCCGACCATCACGAACGACCAGTCGGGGCGCAGTTCGGCAACGCGGTCGAGCAAAGCGGTGTCGAACCGCTCGTCGATCACGCCGTAGAAACCCAAACGCGGCCGCAACAAATCTTCCTGATCAGCGGGGTCGAACAGACCGCTGCGCGCCTTGGCGAAATGCGCGCGGTCGACCGACGACGGGAAACAATGGACGTTGGGGTGACGGTCCTTCTTGGCCTCGTACAGGCTCGATCCGCCGGTGAAGATGATGTCGGCAAGGTCGATCAACTCCTGCTCGAGCTGGAGCAATTTGACCGGCGCAAAGCGGAACTTGGACAGTTCGTCCATCGCGTCGAACACCACCAGATCGGCGTCGAGATGACGCGAGAAGGGCAGCATCATCGGCGTATAATACCAGGTCACGAGGCGCCCCTTGTGCGCTGCAACATGGGAGTCGAGCATCCGCTGGAGGGTGGCTTCGCGCGCGTCTTCGGGCATTCCGGCGGGGAGATGCGGGACGACGATCGTCAAGTCCATGCCGTCACCGGCGTCGCGCACCTTGAGGAACGGCGTGTCGCCTTCGCCAATGTCCATCGGCTCTTCCCAATAGATCACGCGCATCGAGCGCGCGAAGCGGCTCAACAGATGCTGCGGCCGCTGAAAGACAAAATCCCACCGCAAGTGCGAAAAGCAGACCATCACCGTGGCTTTTCGGCCCGGCGCCGAGGGCTCGGCTACGGTTTCAACAGGAACCCCGACGTGCGTCAGCATTTGTCCAATTCTCCTCTACGCTTAAGTGGTGCTGATTGAACGCCGATCAAGCCGTTGCGGTTCCTCAACATGATTTGCCTTAGCCTATTTCCCGTACCAATGCTGCACTGCAGCGAAAAATAGTCGCAATTGACCTCATGCGACCTTCCATGGAAGGACACGGCGACGTCCACCGGAGAGCTGATCGAATGGCGACGACGATCGCGGAACTCGAAAAAAGGCGCGAACTGGCGCGCCAGGGCGGCGGCGAAAAACGAATCGCCGCGCAGCATGCCAAAGGCCGGCTGACCGCTCGCGAGCGCGTCTCGGTGCTGCTCGATCCCGGCAGTTTCGAAGAATATGACATGTTCGTCGAACATAATTGCGCCGATTTCGGGATGGAGACGCAGAGGATCCCCGGCGACGGCGTGGTCACCGGATCGGGCACCATCAACGGCCGTCTGACCTTCGTCTTCGCGCAGGATTTCACTGTGTTCGGCGGTAGCTTGAGCGAACGTCACGCGCAGAAAATCTGCAAGGTGATGGACATGGCGATGAAGGTCGGCGCGCCGGTCATCGGTTTGAACGACAGCGGCGGCGCGCGCATTCAGGAGGGGGTCGCCAGCCTCGGCGGCTATGCCGAAGTGTTTCAGCGCAACGTCCTCGCCAGCGGCGTCATCCCGCAGTTGAGCCTGATCATGGGCCCGTGCGCGGGCGGCGCGGTCTATTCGCCGGCGATGACCGACTTCATCTTCATGGTGAAGGATTCAAGCTACATGTTCGTCACCGGCCCCGACGTGGTCAAGACGGTGACCAATGAAGTGGTGACTCAGGAGGAATTGGGCGGCGCGGTGACCCACACGACCAAGTCGGGCGTCGCCGACGTCGCTTTCGAGAACGACATCGATGCGTTGCTCGCGACGCGCGAATTTTTCGACTTCCTGCCGCTCTCGAATCGCCATGAGCTGCCCGAGCGGCCGTGCGAGGATCCGGCCGATCGCATCGAAAACAGTCTCGACACATTGATCCCGCCGAGCGCGGCGACGCCCTATGACATGCATGAGCTAATTCGAAAAATCGCCGATGAAGGCGACTTTTTCGAATTGCAGCCCAAACATGCGGCCAACATCATCACCGGCTTTTGCCGCATCGAGGGCCGCACAGTCGGGGTCGTCGCCAATCAGCCGATGGTGCTTGCCGGTTGCCTCGACATCGATTCGTCAAAAAAGGGCGCGCGCTTCGTCCGCTTTTGCGACGCGTTCGACATTCCGATCCTGACTTTGGTCGACGTCCCCGGCTTCCTTCCCGGCGTCGCGCAGGAGCACAACGGTATTATCAAGAATGGCGCCAAATTGCTGTTCGCTTATGCCGAGGCGACCGTGCCCAAGATCACCGTGATCACGCGCAAGGCCTATGGCGGCGCCTATGACGTGATGGCCTCGAAGCATTTGCGCGGGGATTTGAATTACGCGTGGCCGACCGCCGAGATCGCGGTGATGGGCGCCAAGGGCGCGGTCGAGATCATCTTCCGCGGCAAGACCCCCGAAGAAATCGCCGAGCACACGCGCGAGTATGAGGAGCGCTTCGCCAACCCGTTCGTCGCCGCGAGCAAGGGCTTCATCGACGAAGTGATCATGCCCCATTCGACGCGGCGGCGCGTTGCGATGGGGCTACGGAAGTTGAGAAACAAGCAGCTGGAAAACCCGTGGAAAAAGCATGACAATATTCCGCTGTGACTGATGACCGGAAGCATTGGGCTCAGGCCGACGCTCCGCCGTATGAAGGCGCTCCCGATGGCGTGCGGCCAATCAGTCTAG
>JBDSTQ010000265.1:0-5816 GCA_039928195.1 Sphingomicrobium sp. | reverse complement strand
AAGTCCGCGCCCGGATCGACGGGATCGTCGAACAACGGCTCTATACCGAAGGCTCCGACGTGCGCCGCGGCGCGCCCCTGTTCCGCATCGATTCGCGCCCGCTGCGCGCGGCGCTCGACGTGCAGCTGGCCAATGCCCGCAGCGCCCAGGCCGAGGCCGACAATGCCCAGCGCGAGGTCCAGCGTTTTGCCCCGCTGGTCGCGGTCGATGCCATCAGCAAGCAGGAATTTGACGCCGCCCGCGCCCGGCTCGCCCGCGCTCGCGCGGCGGTCGGCTCGGCCCAGGCGCAGATCCGCCAGGCGCAGCTGACGCTCAATTACACCACCGTCTCGGCGCCGATCGCCGGCCGCGCCGGACGTGCCGAAGTGACCGAGGGCGCGCTTGCCAGCCAGTCGTCGGGGACGCTGCTGACGAGGATCGAGCAGCTTGATCCGGTCTATGTCAATTTCACCCAGTCGAGCGCCGAGCTGACCAAGCTGCGCACGGGCACCGGCGGCGCCGGGCAGGGGCTGCTCCCGACGGTTTCGGTGATCATGGAGGACGGTCAGCCCTATGGCGTCACGGGCACGCTCAACTTCCTCGACCAGTCGGTCGATCCGACCACCGGCAGCGTCGGCATTCGCGCTACCTTCCGCAATCCCGGCCGCTATCTCCTGCCCGGCCAGTTCGTCCGCGTCCGCGTCCGCACCGGCACCAATCCCGACGGCATTTCGGTTCCCCAGCGCGCGGTCCAGATCGCGCCCCAGGGCGCGAGCGTGATGGTCCTTGGCCCCGGCAATGTCGCACAGCCGCGGCCGATCAAGCTCGGCCCGCTCGACGGCGAGCGCTGGGTCGTGCTCGAAGGTCTGCGCACCGGTGACCGGGTGATCGTCGACGGGCTGCAGAAGGTGATGCCCGGCACCAAGGTCAATCCCGCGCCGCTGGGCGCCGCGCGCCCGCCCTATCGCCGCCCCGCGAGCAATCCCGCGGCGGCCGCCCGGTGATTGCCAATTACTTCATCGAACGGCCGGTCTTCGCCTGGGTCATCGCGCTCGCCATCTCGCTTGCCGGGCTGCTCGCGGTGCAGAGCCTGCCGATCGAGCAATATCCGACCATCGCCCCGCCCTCGGTGACGATCAACGTCACCTACCCCGGTGCCGACGCCACGACGCTCGAGAATAACGTCACCGCGGTGATCGAAAAGGAAATGAACGGGGTCGAGAACTTCCGCTACATGAGCTCGACATCGGCGGCCAACGGCTCCGCGACGATCACCGTGACCTTCGATAGCGGGACCGACATCGACCTGGCGCAGGTCGACGTCCAGAATCGCCTTAGCCGGGTCGAGCCGCGCCTGCCCGAGGAAGTTCGCCGCCAGGGCATCACGGTCAACGAGGCGAACAGCAATTTCCTCGTCATCGTCGCGCTGACCTCGCCCGACGGCAGCCGCAGCGCGCTCGATCTTGGCAATTACGCCAGCACGCGCATTCTCGACGACATCCGCCGCGTGCCCGGGGTCGGCAACGCGTTCCTGTTCGGGTCCGAATATGCGATGCGCATCTGGCTCGATCCCGAAAAGCTCGCGGGCTATTCGCTGTCGTCGGCGGAAGCGCTGGCGGCGGTGCGCGAACAGAACAGCCAGACCCCGGGCGGGCAGATCGGCGCGCTGCCGACCACCGCGGGGCAGCAGATCAACGCCACCGTCGTCACGCAAAGCCGCTATTCCTCCCCCGAGGAATTCAGCCAGATCATCGTCCGCAGTAATCCCGACGGATCGACTGTCCGCCTCGGCGACGTCGGTCGCGTCGAACTCGGTGCGGCGTCCTACGATACCACGACGCGGCTCAACACCAAGCCGATGGCCGGGATCGCGGTCCAGCTTGCCCCCAACAGCAACGCGCTCGCGACGGGGCAGGGCGTCAAGGATCGGATGAAGGTGCTCAAGGCCGCCTTTCCATCCGGAATCGCCTACGAAATTCCATATGACACCACCCTGTTCGTCTCGATCTCGATCGAGGAAGTGCTGATCACGCTTGTCGAAGCGATGGTGCTCGTCTTCCTTGTCATGTTCCTGTTTCTGCAGAATATTCGCGCAACCATCATCCCGACGATCGTCGTCCCCGTCGCGCTGCTCGGCGCGTGCCTGGGGCTCTACATGCTCGGCTTTTCGATCAACGTCTTGACGCTGTTCGGGATGGTTCTGGCGATCGGCATCCTCGTCGACGATGCCATCGTGGTGATCGAAAATGTCGAGCGGATCATGGCCGAGGAAGGCTTGCCGCCGAAGGAAGCGACCTACAAGGCGATGGGCCAGATCGTCAGCCCGATCATCGGTATCACGCTGGTGCTCATCGCGGTGTTCGTGCCGATGGCGTTTTTCCCGGGCTCGACCGGCGGCATCTATCGCAACTTCTCCGCTACCCTGGTCTTTTCGATGGCCTTCTCGGCGCTGCTCGCGCTGACCCTGACCCCCGCGCTGTGTGCAACCTTGCTCCGCCCGAGCCGTCACGGCACCGAAGGCAACGGCGTGTTCGCGCGCTTCAACCGCGGCTTCGCCAGGACCACCGACCGGTACGAAGGCGCGGTGGCGTCGGTGCTGTCCCATCCCCGCCGCGGGCTGGCGGTGTTTGCAATGCTCGTCGCGCTGGTCGGCGTGATCTACATGTCGGTCGCTACCGCCTTCCTGCCCGAGGAAGATCAGGGCTATTTGATTACCGTCGTTCAGGCGCCCCCGGGCGCAACGCGCGAGCGCACCCAACTCGCGGTCGACGAGGTCGAGGGCTTTTTCATGGCCCAGCCCCAGGTCCGCCAGGTGATCAGCGTGCTCGGCTTCAGCTTCTTCGGATCGGGGCAGAATGCAGCGATCGTGTTCACGCCGTTGAAGCCGTGGGACGAGCGCAAGGGTGCCGCCAACAGCGCCTCGACGCTCGCCGGCAAGGCAATGGGCGCACTCGGCGGCTCGCCCAATGCGATGATCTTCTCGCTTGCGCCGCCGGCGATCCCCGAACTGGGCAATTCAGGCGGTTTCGCGATGCGCCTGCAGGACCGCGGCGCCCTCGGCCCGCAGCGGCTGCTCGACGCGCGCAACCAGATGCTCGGCATGGCCGGACAGTCGAAGGTGGTGGTCGGCGTCCGCCCCGAAGGGCTGGAGGCGGCGCCCCAGCTCAAAGTCAGCGTCGACCGCATCAAGGCCCGTGCGCTCGGGCTGAGCATCCAGGATATCAATGATACGCTGTCGATCGCCTTCGGCTCGGCCTACGCCAACGACTTCAACCGCGAAGGCAGCGTGCTGCGCGTGCTGCTTCAGGCCGACGCTGCCCAGCGGATGACGCCAGAAGATGTCTTGCGGCTGCAGGTGCGCAACGCCACCGGCGGCATGGTGCCCTTCGCCGAATTCACCACCGCCATCTGGCAGGCGGGGTCGCCGCAGCTCCAGCGCTACAACGGTTTTCCCTCAATGAGCCTGGCCGGCAACGCCGCGCCGGGCCAGTCGACCGGCGCTGCGATGGCCGAAATGGCACGGCTGGCGAGCCAATTGCCGGTCGGGATCGGGTTCGAATGGACCGGCGTGTCGCTTGAGGAGGTCGAGGCCGGCGGCCAGGTGCCGTTGCTCCTCGGACTGTCGTTGCTGGTCGTGTTCATGCTGCTGGCGGCGCTGTACGAAAGTTGGTCGATCCCGGTCGCGGTGCTGCTGGTGGTCCCGCTCGGCATTCTCGGCGCCCTGCTGTTCGGATTGCTGCGCGGGATGCCGATGGACGTGTATTTCAACATCGGCATCATCACCATCATCGGCCTCAGCGCCAAGAATGCGATCCTGATCGTCGAATATGCCAAGGACCTCGAGGAGGCCGGCCGCGACGTCACCGAAGCCACGCTGGAGGCGGTGCGGCTGCGCTTCCGGCCGATCCTGATGACCTCGCTTGCCTTCATCCTCGGCGTGCTCCCGCTCGTCATCAGTAGCGGCGCGGGCTCCGCCGGGCGGCGCGCGCTGGGCACCGGCGTGATGGGTGGGATGATCACCGCGACCCTGCTTGGCCTGCTGTTCATTCCCCTGTTCTTCGTTGTCATCCGCACGCTGCTGAATCGGCGCCGGGAGCGCCGCAACGCGCCGCCGCCAGCTGCGGAGGCGCCGGCCCATGCGTAAGCTTATCGCCGCGGTGCTCGTGGCCGCGCTCACCGGCTGCTCGCTGCAGCCGCCGTACGTTCAGCCGGCGCTGCCGACCGCACCCGGTTACACCGGTGCCAAGCCGCCCGCGCCGGGCAGCGTGAGCGCGGCCGAGATCGGCTGGCGCGACTTCTTCCAGGATCCGCGGCTGCGGACATTGATCGAGCGCGCTCTGGTCACCAACCGCGACCTGCGCGTCGCCGTGCTGCGTATCGACGAGGCGCGCGGCCAGTACCGCATCCAACGTGCCGATCGCCTGCCCAACGTCGACCTCGGCGGCGGCGCGACGCGCACGCGCTCGTCGGGCAAGACCGGGCAGGGGCCGTCGGTCACCACCAACCGCTTCGACGTCTCGGCCGGCGTGTCTGCGTTCGAACTCGATTTCTGGGGCCGCGTGCGCAGTCTCAGCGAATCCGCGCGCGCCAATTATCTGTCGACCATCGAGGCCCGGCGCGCGTTCCAGATCAGCCTCATCGCCGACGTCGCCGAAACCTATCTCAACGAGCGCGAACTCGACGAGCGTATCGCGCTCGCCGACCGCACCGTCGATAGCCGCCTGCGCGCGCTCGACATCGCTCGGCTGCGGCTCCAGGCGGGGGTCACTTCGGGGCTCGATTATCGCCAGTCTGAAGTGCTCCTGACCCAGGCCCAGACTGAACTCGCCGATCTTGAGCTGCAGCGCGCGGTCAATCGTAATCAGCTCGACCTGCTCGTCGGCGGGCCGGTCGCCAGTCCGCTGCCCGCGCCGCGCGCGCTCGCCGAACAGGGCATCGTCGAGGCAATCGCGCCCGGCTTGCCGTCGGAATTGCTGATCAATCGCCCCGATATCCTCGCCGCCGAGGAGCAGTTGCGCGCCGCCAATGCCGATGTCGGCGTGGCGCGCGCGGCCTTTTTCCCGCGCATCAGCCTGACCGGCGCGCTCGGCCTCGCCAGCGCCGCGCTGACCGGCCTCGTCAGCGGCTCGGCGCTGACCGCCTCGCTCGGCGGAAACGTCAGTTTCCCCTTGTTCGACGGCGGCCGCAATAAGGGCAATCTGCAGGTCGCCCGCGCGCGCTACGCGATCGCCGTCGCAAATTATGAGCGGACCATCCAGATCGCTTTCCGCGAAGTGTCCGACGGCCTGGTCTCGCGCCGCTTCCTGTCCGACCGGCTCGACGCCCAACAACGCGAGCTCGCCGCGCAGCGCGCCCGCGCCAGCCTCGCCACCTTACGCTACCGCAACGGCGTCGCCGGCTATCTCGAAGTGCTCGACGCCGAGCGCGACTTGTTCGCCGCCGAGCAGCAAACCGTCGCCACGCGTCGCGAACAACTCACCAACGCCGTCGATCTGTACGTCGCGCTTGGCGGCGGAACCGAACCCGATCCGCGCCGCTAGCCTTAACTGTATTGCTATGCTAACACACTGGCATGGACCTGTTACAGCTCAGCGCGATCGCCAAATCCTACGGCCGCAAAACGATTTTCGATGATGTCTCGGCGACGATCCGGCCGGGGCTGACCCTGCTCACCGGGCCGAGCGGGGCCGGCAAGTCGACTTTGCTGCGCTTGCTCGCCACCGCCGAACGCCCGAGCCGCGGAACGATCAGCTGGAAAGGCGCAGCGCTCCCCGCCGCGCGCCGCGCGCTGCGCCGCGTGCTTGGCTACGCACCCCAGGCAGTCGATCTGCCCGACG
>JBDSTQ010000264.1:0-5314 GCA_039928195.1 Sphingomicrobium sp. | reverse complement strand
GATGATCGCGTCGAGCAGCCCGACGTGGAGCTCCTCGCTTTCTGCCCCAAGCTCGCGCATCGGGCCGAGCACCGCGATCCGCCGCGTCACGTCGCGCTCTTCGCCAAGGCTTTTCAAGGTCGCCGTCATCGACGCCGGATTGGCGTTGTAGCTTTCATCGATGAGCAGCAATCTGCCGTCCTCGACGGCGAATAGGTGGCGCTCGCCGCGCCCTTTCAGTCCGCCCATGTCGGCCAGCGCGAGTCCCGCCGCGGCGACATCCGCCCCGACCGCCTCGACCGCGGCCAGCACCGCCAGCGCATTGCTCACCCAATGGTCGCCGCGCTGCGAGATGGTGAAGGTCAGTTCGCGCTCGAGCAACGCCGCGCTGATCAGGCTCCCGCCGCCCTCGGCAGCGACCGCGTGGATCGCGTGAATGTCGGCATCGCCCTCGCCGAAAGTGATGATCCGGTCGGCGCGGCGGCGCGCGGCCTTGAGCAGCCGGTCGCGCTGCGCGCTGGCGTTGGGAATGATGGCGACGCCATCGGGCTCGAGCGCGGCGAAGATTTCGGCTTTGGCGTCGGCGATCGCCTCGATCGAGCCGAGATTTTCGATGTGCGCGGGGGCGATCGCAGTGATCAAGGCGACGTGCGGCCGAACCTGCGCGCTGAGCGCCGCGATCTCGCCGGCATGGTTCATGCCCATTTCGAGCACCGCGAACCGCGTCTCGCGCGGCATCCGCGCGAGGCTCAGTGGAACGCCGGTGTGGTTGTTATAGCTTTTGACCGAGCGGTGGACCTGGCCCGCGCACGCGCGTTCGAGCGCGGCGAACAGCGCTTCCTTGGTGCTGGTCTTGCCGACCGATCCGGTGACTCCGATGATCGTCGCGGCGGTGCGGGTCCGCGCTGCCCGGCCCAGCGCCTGGAGCGCCGCAAACGGGTCGGGGACATGGACATAGGGCCCGCCCGCGACGCGCGACACCAGCGCGCCCGCAGCGCCCGAAGCGAACGCGAGATCGACGAAATCATGCCCGTCGTGCGCGGTCCCCGGCATCGCGACAAACAGATCGCCGGGGCGGACTTCGCGGCTGTCGAAGGTCACGCCGGTCACTTCGAACGGCGCGCTCACGGTGCCGCCGGTGGCCGCGGCGATTTCGTCGGAGGTCCACAGAGACCTCACGCGGCGCACTCGCGCGCGACGAGCGCGTCGTCGAACGGGAGGACTCGCTGGTCGGGTCCCGCGCCGATGATCTGGCCGGTTTCATGGCCTTTGCCGGCGAGCAGGATGATGTCGCCCGCGCGCGCCGTGGCGATGGCCAAAGCGATCGCTTCGCGGCGGCCGGCGACTTCGGTCGCGGCGGGCGCGGCGGCCATGATCGCGGCGCGGATCGCGGCGGGATCCTCGCCGCGCGGATTGTCGTCGGTGACGATGACCAGGTCGGCGAGCTGCGCCGCGACCGCGCCCATGTCCGGACGCTTGCCGGCGTCGCGGTCGCCGCCCGCGCCGAACACAGCGATCAGGCGTCCGCCCTCCGCAACGTGCGGGCGCAGCGCTTCGATCGCCGCGGCGAGAGCATCGGCGGTATGCGCATAATCGATATATACGGGGACGCCGGCGCGGCTGATCACCGCGCGTTCCAGCCGGCCGCGCACCGGCGCGACGCGCTGCATTGCCGCAAAGGTCTCATCCCAGGTGCCGCCGGTCGCAAGTACGAGGCCCGCCGCGGTCAACACGTTCGCCGCCTGATACGCGCCAATCAACGGCAGTGCGAGCGTGTAAGCGGCGCCGTCATATTCAATCCGCAGCGTCTGCCCGAGCGCGCTCGGGGACTGCTCGGCCAGACGGATAGTGTCGCCCTTGCGCCCGACGGTCAGCACGCGGTGCCCGCGCGCCGTGGCGCGGGCGATCACCGCGCCCGACTTGGGATCATCGGTCCAGATCACCGCCACCGCGCCGGGCGCAAGAAGCGCGTCGAACAGCCGCATCTTGGCGTCGAAATAGTCGTCCATGCTGGCGTGATAATCGAGGTGGTCGCGGCTGAAATTGGTGAACGCCGCGGCGGCCAGCGGGACTCCTTCAGCGCGGTGCTGGTCAAGCCCATGACTCGAGGCTTCATACGCGACATGGCTGATCCCCATGCGCTTCAATCCCGCCATATTGCTGAGGAAAGTAACGATGTCGGGGGTGGTCAGCCCGGTTTTCACCTGGTCGTCGCTGGTGGTCACGCCGAGCGTTCCGATCGAGGCCGAGCGGTGCCCCGCCATGCGCCACATCTGGCGCACCAGTTCGACGCTCGAGGTCTTGCCGTTAGTCCCGGTGACCGCGACCACCGTGTCGGGATAGGGCGCATAGAATTTGGCCGCGAGCTGCGCGAACAAGGCGCGCGGTTCGGGGTCGGCGAGGTGCGGCACGGCGGCGACCGGCGCTTCGCTGCGCGCGACCACCGCGACCGCGCCGCGCTCGACCGCCGCACCGATATAATCCTCGCCGTTGACGACCGCGCCGCGGAACGCCCCGAACAGGCTGCCGCGCGCGACCTTGCGATGATCAAGGGCAAAGCCCGTGACTTCGGAATCGCTATCGATCCCGGCGAGGTCGCGCAGGCGCACGGGAATTAGTGCTCGGCTTTTTCGTGAACGAATGGCGCCACCAGCGACATGTCGGGTTCGCGCGCCATGTCGGGCCGAACCCCGAGCATCGGGGCAATCCGGTTGACCGCGGTGGAGAACGCCGGGCCGATATTCCACGCCGCGGTGTGCAAACCGTAAGTTTCCTTGGTCCCCTTGGGGTCGTCGAGCATCATCACCATTGCATAGCGCGGTTCGTCCATCGGGAACACGCCCGCGAAACTGGTGACGACGAGGGTCTGGCTATAGCGCCCGTTAACCAATTTCTGCGCGGTCCCGGTCTTGCCGCCGACACGATAGCCGGGGGCGTTGGCCCTTTTTCCGGTGCCCTCGGTGACGACCAGGCGAAGCAGCGACCGCATCTTGTAGCTGGTGTCTTCGCTGAACACGCGCCGCCCCGCCGGAACCGGGTGGTGAGCGCCGATCTTGAGCAAGGTCGGCGGGCGGTACACGCCGCCGTTGAACAAGGTCGAATAGCCCGACGCGAGGTGCAGCGGAGTGACCGCGATCGCCTGGCCGAACCCGATGTTCATGGTCTCGAACGGACCCCACCGCGCGCCCGGCGTCAATGTCCGTCCGCGTTCCTTGAGCTCGACCTCGATCCGCGACAGGAACCCCATCTTGCCGAGAAACGCCTTTTGCCGCGCCTTGCCCACCTGGTCGGCAATCTGTGCGGTGCCGATGTTCGAGCTCTCCTTGAGGATTTCGGCGACCGAGCACGACCGTCCGAACGGATGGGCGTCGTGAATGACGTGGCCATAGACATGATATTCGCGGGGGCAGGCGTACATCTTGCCAAACGATTTTATGATCCCCGAATCCATCGCCATCGCGATCGTGAACGGCTTGTAGGTCGAGCCGAGCTCATAGACGCCGAGCGTCGCGCGGTTGAAGCGCGCTTCGTCGGTGCCATTGCCGGCATCGTTGAGATTGAGCTGCGGCAGCGAGGTCATCGCCAAGATTTCGCCGGTATGAATGTTCATGATCACGCCCGCCGCGCCAATCGCCGAATATTTGGTCATCGCGTCGAGCAGTTCATGCTCGAGCGCTTGCTGGATCGGGCTCGAGATCGACAGCGTCAGCGGTTCACCACGCGTGCCGACGGCGGACAATTGGGCGTCGAACGCGCGCTCCATTCCGGCGACGCCATGGCCGTCGACATCGGTGTAGCCGATGACGTGCGCGCCAAGGCTGGTCTGCGGATACAGCCGGTCGGGCTCGCGCTGGATTGCAAGCCCCGGCTCGCCGAGCGAATTGACCGCCTCGACCACCCCCGGGGAGGCGCGGCGGCGCAAATAAAAGAAGCGTTTGCCCGAGGTCATCAGTTCAAAATATTGCTCTTCGGTCTTCTACGGCATGAGCTTGGCGAGTTGCCGCGCGAGCGTCAGCTTGTCGCCGAGGATCTTGCTTGGGTGGAGCGCGATGGTCCACGCGTCGATGGTCCGCGCGAGCGGCGCGCCGTCGCGATCGACGATGTCCCCGCGCTCGGGAACAAGGCTGGTGATTCCCGCCTTGCGCCCGGCATGGTCGCCGAACGCCGCGAGGTACAATATGCGCAGCGCAATGAGCGCGATCACGCCGGCGTAAACCAGCATCCCGAACATCAATCGCTGATGGATCACCGCGAGCATCTGACGGCGCTGGCCGACGAGTCGGAGCCGCTCTGGCCGGGACGCGACGAGAGCGGGCGACGGCGCGTTCATGGGCGGGTTGCTTATTCCTTGATCGGTGCCGGCGCGGCCTTGTGGGGCAGCACCGGGAGCGGGTCGGTCTTTGCAATCCGGACGGCTTTTGTCACCGGCCTGACGACCGCCAGCGACGGCTTATCCACCGATTTCTTGGGGATCGATTTGGCGGCCGCGAGGCCCGGTCTATCCACGGACTTCCCTTGTGCCGGCTTCGCCGCCGTAACCGGCCGTTCCGTGGACTTCGACCCGGCCGGTCGGGGCATGACATTGGCCGGGTTTGCCGGGACCTCGCGCGTCTCGGTCTTGAGGCTTGCCGTGTGCAGCAAGGCAGATGGGGTGGCGCTGGCACCGGTGTCGTCGGTCGCGCGCTGGCCTGTTTCGTCGCTTGGGCGTTGGCCGATCGCGGTGCGCGGCGCGGCCGGCGCGGCGGCGAGGACCACCGGCGCGGCGAAGTCGGTCTTGTGCTGCGGCTGGGTCAGCCGCGCGAGTTCGAACCCGCCGCGCAGGAACTGCTCCGCCGACGGTGCCGACAACGCCAGCACCTTGACGTTCCAGCGCTCGAGCTGCGCGAGTCGCCCGCGCGTGCCGATCTCGGTCTGGAGCACACGCATGTCGCGCTGGGCAGCGACAATCTTGGTTTCGACCGCTTCCAGCGCCGCGCGTTCCGACGCGACGCGCAGCGAGACGAGGTAGCAGCCGAGCGCCGCGCCGGCGCAACTGGCGACCATGACCAACGATCCGAAACTCCGCGCGCTCATTGCAAACTGTCCTTCCAGGCGGGGGCTGACGTACGAATCGCGCTGCGCAGCCGCGCCGAGCGCGCGCGCGGATTGGTCGCCAGCTCGCGCTCCGTCGGGGAAACCGGCTTGGCGACCCGCGCGAACGTCGGCTCGTTCGGGTCGATCAGCGCAGGACGGTGGCGCGAGCCGGCGGGAGTCGCTCCACTGCGCGAACGCAGGAAGCGCTTCACGATCCGGTCTTCGAGACTGTGAAAAGTGACCACGGCGAGCCGCCCGCCGG
>JBDSTQ010000263.1:0-3552 GCA_039928195.1 Sphingomicrobium sp. | reverse complement strand
AGGATGGTGATTCCGCGCTCTTTTTCGAGGTCGTTCGAGTCCATCGCGCGCTCTTCGACGCGCTGATTGTCGCGGAAGGTGCCCGACTGGCGGAAGAGCTGATCGACGAGCGTGGTCTTGCCATGATCGACGTGGGCGATGATCGCCACGTTGCGAAGGTTCATTGCGATTTTTCCGGAAGAAAGGAGTTGCCGCGAGCCTTAGCCGAAATGCTGCAATGCAGCAACCACGCGCCGCGAATAGCTTGGTTCAGCCGCCGCGTTCGAGGATTTCCATCGCGCGTTCGACCGCGCGCAATTCGCTCGGCGCAAGGCGTCCGAGGCGGCTCATCAGGCGCGACGCGGCGGGCGGGTGATTGCCCATCAACTCGCGTGCCTGATCGGTCAACCGCATCGCCAGGCGGCGGCGGTTGGCAGGATCGGCGGCGCGTTCGATCAACCCCGAGCGGACTAGCGAGTCGACCGATCGACTGACCGCCGGCGCGCCGCGGCCGACCGCCTTGGCCACCTGGTTGAGCGACGCCGGCTCATTTTCCCCGACCGCGGTGAGCAAGGCGCGGCGCGCGCGGTCGGCGCGCTCGGCGGCGCCATCGTTGATGTAGCGCTGGGCGATCGCGGCGAAGCGCGCGGCGAGTGCTGACGGTGATCCTCCCCCGAACATGATTGCAGCCTAGCAATTGTTTGGCCGCTTGCAAGATTGCCGCTAGGCGACCGCGATGAAGCGCGCACCTTTGCCCCGCAACGTCTGGATTCTCGGCTTCGTCAGCATGCTGATGGACCTGTCGAGCGAGATTTATCACGCGCTGCTGCCAGCGTTCGTGACGATCGTGCTGGGCTTGCCCGCGACTGCATTGGGCGCGATCGACGGGATCGCCGAAGCGACCGCCAATTTCGCCAAGCTGGCGTCGGGCCGGCTGTCCGACCGCAACCGGCGGCGCAAGCCGTGGATCGTCGCCGGCTATGGTCTCGCGGCTTTGTCCAAACCCCTGTTTCCGCTTGCCGGAAGCGCCGCCGCGTTGATGGCCGCACGCTTCGCCGACCGCATCGGCAAGGGCGTGCGCGGAAGCCCCCGCGACGCGATGATCGCCGACGAGACCGCGCCCGAGGAGCGCGGCCGCGCGTTCGGGCTGCGTCAGTCGCTGGATACGGTTGGAGCACTGCTCGCGCCGATCGCCGCGATCGGGCTGATGGTGTGGTTCGCGGGCAATATCCGGCTGGTGTACTGGATCGCGATCATTCCCGCGCTCGGCGCATTTTTGCTGAGTCTGATCGCACTGCGCGAGCCGCGCAGCAACATCGCGAGCAGCAAGCCACAACCTTTGTTCGCCGGTTTTCGCGGGCTTGCCCCTGACACCAAACGGCTGCTCGCGGTCGGCTTGCTGTTCAGCCTCGCGCGCTTTTCCGAAGCGTTCCTGATTCTGAAGGGGATCGAGCTCGGCCTGAGCGAAAGCTTTTCGCCGCTGACGTTGGTGCTGTTCAACCTTGTCTATGTCGCGCTGGCCTATCCGGCGGGCACGCTTAGCGACCGCATCGCGCCGCGCACTTTGCTGATGGTCGGGATCGCCGCGCTGATCGCCGGCAATCTGGTGATCGCTTCGGTCGACAATTATGCCGGGCTGGCAATCGGGGTCGCGCTGTGGGGCGCGCACATGGCGCTAACCCAGGGCATTTTCAGCCGGATGATCGCCGACAGCGCGCCCGACGATCTGCGCGCGACGAGCTTTGGCGCGTTCTGGTTTGTCAGCGGCGTTGGCTTGCTCCTCGCCAGCCTCGGCGCGGGCTATTTATGGGACCGCGTGGGCAGCGCCGCGACCTTCCTGACCAGCGCCGGAGTCGCCGCCGTGGCGCTGGCGATGCTCAGTCTGTTTCCGACCGGTCCCCGCCCTGCCCGATGACCACCGGCTCGCCGTGCGGCGGGCGGAACGGCGGCATCCGGCCCGACGCCGGCGCACGGTCGAAGAATTGATGTTTGAGCGCCGCCGCGGCGTGGACAATGATCAGCGCGATGAGGATGAAGGCGAACAGGCTGTGCATCCCGCCCGCAATCTCGCCCATCTGCCGCGAAATCCCGGGGATAACCGGGAGGGGAATGCCGCCAAGCAATTCGGTGGTCGGTCCCTTGGCCCGGGCGGACACCGCGATCAGTCCGCCGATCGGAAGTCCGATCAGCAGCAAATAGAATAAGCGGTGGTTCCACACCGCGGTCACCCGCTCCCACTTCGGCAAATCGGTCGGGAACGGCGGCGGCGGGTTCATCAGCCGATAGGTCAGCCGGCCAATCGTCGCGAGCAGGATCAGCGCGCCGATCGTCTTGTGCCAGGTGAACAGCTCACCGCGCGCGGGCCCTTGCGCCATGTCGGCGAAGCTCAGGCCCAACCAGATTTGGAACAGCACCAGCACGACCGTCACCCAGTGGATCGCCACGGCGGTGTTCGAATAGCGCAGGACGCGCTGTTGCGGGACGGCTTGGGGTACGCTTTCGAGTTTGGTGGTCATTGCGTTCCTCCCGGTCGTTTCAAGGTCGATCGCGGCCTTGCGTTCAGCGCCCGAATTTCTCGCCCTTCCCGGCCTTTTCGAGCAGCAATTGCGAGAAACTGAAATCGGGCGCCATGCGCGCTTCCTGGCGCTTCAAGCCGTCGACGATCTTGGCCAGGCCTTCGTCGTCGGCCCAGTGCATCGGGCCGCCGCGATAAACCGGCCAGCCATAGCCATAGACCCACGCCACATCGATGTCGGACGCGCGCTGGGCGATGCCTTCCTCGGTGATTTTCGCGCCTTCGTTGACCATCGAATATAGCGTTCGCTCGACGATTTCCTGGTCTGAAATCTCGCGCCGTTCGACGCCTTGCTTGTCAGCGAAATCGGCGATGATCTGGTCGACCACCGGTGACGGCGAAGGCCGGCGCTTATCGTCATAATCGTAGAAGCCAGCGCCCTTCTTCTGACCCCAGCGCTCGATCGCGCACAGGGCGTCGCGGACATTCTCGATGCGCGCCGGGTCGCGATGCCAGCCGATATCGACTCCGGCGAGGTCGGCCATCTGGAATGGCCCCATCGGCATTCCGAATTCGACATGGACGCGGTCGATCTGTTCGGGGGTGGCGCCTTCCATCAGCAGCGCCTCGGCCTGAATCTGGCGCGGCATCAGCATGCGGTTGCCAATAAAGCCGTGGCACACGCCCGCGACCACCGCGACCTTTTTGATCCGCTTGGCCAACTGCATCGCGGTCAGCAGCACGTCGGGCGCGGTCTTGGCCCCACGCACCACTTCGAGCAGCTTCATGATGTTGGCGGGCGAGAAAAAGTGCATCCCGAGCACGTCCTCTGGCCGCGCGGTGCAAGCGGCGATCTCATCGACGTTGAGGTAGGAGGTGTTGGAGGCGAGGATCGCGCCCGGCTTGGCGACCTGGTCAAGCCGGCTGAAAATGTCGCGCTTTACCTCCATCTGTTCGAACACCGCCTCGATGATCAGATCGCAATCGGCGAGCGCGTTGAAATCGAGCGTCGGGGTCAGCAGCCCCATCGCCTGATCGACCTGTCCGCCGGTGATCTT
>JBDSTQ010000262.1:0-2630 GCA_039928195.1 Sphingomicrobium sp. | reverse complement strand
GCAGCCGATCCCGTCGCCATCGCGATCGAGGTGCGATCCATAGCCCGGGTCGCCGGCGCGCACCGGCGCCGCACCGGCCGCCCGCGCTGCGCTGCAATTGCGATACGCGCCGCCGCTACCCCCCGCGAGCGAGGCGATTCGGCGGCTGGACGCGCGAGCATAGCCGCCACGATGACAGTGATAATCGCCCGTTCGGCGATTGTTGTGACAACCTTGGGCATTAAGGCCGCCCCCATGCGCGACCGCCGGCGTCGGCCACGCCGGAACGGCCGCGACAAGCGCGACACCGAGCAAGATACGCATAAAAACTCCCGAGCAATCAGGAGCTTATCGGTCGATCTCTACCGTGTCCAGCAGCTTGCCCAAGTCATGGCGTGAGGCGCGGAATTAATTATAACGCGCGTACTTGACGGGAAAATCGATCACGCATGACGGTCCATCAACCGACGATCAAACAGCTGCAATATCTGGTCGCGCTGCATCAGCACGGGCACTTCGGCCGCGCGGCAGAAAGCTGTTTCGTCACTCAGTCGACCCTCTCCGCGGGCCTGCGCGAGCTCGAGACCTTGCTCGGCGTGACGCTGGTCGAGCGCACCCGCCGCGTCGTCCGCTTCACCGCACTGGGCGAGAAAGTCGCTGATAAAGCGGTGCGCGTGTTGCGCGAGGCCGAGGAGCTTGCCGAGCTTGCCCGCGCCGAAGGCCAGCCGCTCCACGGCGAACTGCGCATGGGCGTTATCCCGACCATCGCGCCATTCCTGCTGCCAGCGGTATTGCCGCAACTGCGCGACGAATGGCCAAGCCTCAAACTCTATCTGCGCGAGGACACCAGCCAGGCGGCGTGCGAGGCACTGCAGCGCGGCCAGCTCGACTGCGTCCTCCTCGCTTTGCCCTTCGCCTGTGGCGAGGTCGACAGCGTGGCATTGTTCGACGACCCGTTGTTCGTCGCTTATCCACGCGGCGAGGCCCCGGCGGGTCCAAGCGCCGCGATCGCTACGATCGACGAGAACCGCTTGCTCCTGCTCGAGGATGGCCATTGTCTCAAGGACCATGCCTTGTCGGCGTGCAACCGCCCCGATTTGCGCGCACATGCGGCGATGATGGGCACCTCACTCCACACTCTGGTACAGATGGTCGCCAACGGCCTTGGCGTGACCTTCCTGCCGGAGATGGCGATCGACGCCGGCATCCTCGATGGCACCAACGTCGACGCGCGACCGCTCGGCTCCGAACACGGGTTCCGCCGCATCGCCTTGATCTGGCGCCGCACAAGCCCGCGCGAAAGCGAGTTTCAATTGCTCGCGGCCGCGCTCCGCCGGATTACGGCCAAGCCCGGCGCGACCTGATCAGGGCAGGTCGAAGCGGTCGGCGTTCATGACCTTCGTCCACACGTGCACGAAGTCGCGCACGAACTTCTCCTCGTGGCCCTTTTCGGCATAGACTTCGGCCGTTGCGCGCAGCTGGCTGTTCGAGCCGAAAATGAGGTCGGTGCGGGTCGCGCGCCATTTCTGGTGACGGCCGCCGCGATCGTAACCGATAAATTCCTCGTCGCTCGCTGAGTCGACCAGATCCCAGAAGGTCTCATTGTCGAGCAGATTGACGAAGAAATCGTTGGTCAGTTGCCCCTTGCGGTTAGTGAACACGCCCTCGGGCTTGTCGCCGTGGTTGCCGCCAAGCACGCGCAGGCCGCCCAGAAGCACCGTCATTTGCGGCGCCGAAAGGTCGAGGAGCGAAGCGCGGTCGAGCAGCAACTCCTCGGTCTTCACCGATTGGCGGGTCTTGAGGTAATTGCGGAAACCATCGGCCTGCGGCTCCATCCAGTGGAAGCTCTCGACATCGGTCCACTCCTGCGTCGCGTCGCCGCGCCCGCCGGTGAACGGCACGGGGACACTGAAGCCTGCGTCGCTGGCCGCTTTCTCGACCGCCGCCGAGCCCGCCAGCACGATCGCGTCGGCGAGGCTCATCGACCCGCGCAGCTCGTTAAGCTTATCGAGTATCTTGGCGAGCTCGGCCGGCTCGTTGACGTCCCAGTCTTTCTGCGGGGCAAGCGCGATGCGCGCGCCATTGGCCCCGCCGCGCTTGTCCGACTTGCGATAGGTCGAGGCCGAGGCCCAGGCAGTCTTGACCAACTGAGACACGGTCAGACCACTGCCGAGCACTTTATCCTTGAATACGGCGACTTCGGCGTCCGACGGGGCGGTTCCGGCCGGAACCGGATCCTGCCAGATCAGCGTTTCTTCGGGCACTTCGGGTCCAAGGAAGAGCGACTTCGGCCCCATGTCGCGGTGGGTCAGCTTGAACCAGGCGCGGGCGAAAGCGTCGTCGAGCGCGCCCTGATCGTCGCGAAAGCGCTCGGAGATGGCACGGAACTCGGGATCCATCTTCAGCGCCATGTCGGCGGTGGTCATCATCGTCGGCACGCGCTTGTGCGGATCGCGCGCATCGGGCGCCATGTCCTCGGGCGCAGGGTTGACCGGCTGCCACTGCTGCGCACCCGCCGGACTCTTCACCAGCTCATAATCATATTTGAATAGCAGGCGGAAATAGTCGCCGCTCCATTTGGTTGGGTTGTTCGACCAGGCGCCCTCGATCCCCGAGGTGGTGATGTGGCCCTTGCCGATCTCATCCTCGTC
>JBDSTQ010000261.1:0-13107 GCA_039928195.1 Sphingomicrobium sp. | reverse complement strand
TCGACCCAGGCGATTTTGTCGGCGAAGAATTCGGCGAGCGCGCCGAGCCCGGCGACGCTGAGCAGCCAATTGTTGGCAAGCACGTCGAGCGCATGCAGCTGATCGGGCAGCGCGATCCACCCGAACTTCATCGCGAGGCCGGTGACGAAGGTGACGAGATACAGCCGCCAACCGGCGAGCAGGCTGACGGTCGAGGCGAGGGCGATGAGCTCGAGCGCGGTCATCAGAGGCCGACCGCCTTGCGCCATTCGTGGGTGTCGGTGAATTGCTCGAAGTGGACGATCGTGCCGTCCGCGACCGTAGCCAGATGGGCGAACCGCGTCTCTAGCGGCCCCGCCGCGGTCGATCCGCGATAGAAGCCCAAAGCAATTGCGCGGTCGTCGCCAACCGGAAGGATTTCGTCAGGGACGGCAGTGAAGCCGCCAACGTCGCGGCCGATCGGCCCGAAGACCTTGTCCGCGACTTCGCCGAGCCCGCGATAGACGCCGCCATAGGGTCCACCCGCTGCTTCGACCCAATGCGTATCGCCGATCAGCCCGCCGAGAGCGTCGCCGTCTCCCGCGGCGAAGGCGGCATAGAGTTTTCCAAGTGTTGCGGTGGCATCGCTCATAATTTTTCTCCGCTTAGAGCACCTCGAACAGGCCCGCAGCGCCCATGCCGCCGCCGACGCACATGGTGACGACGACGTGGCGCGCGCCGCGGCGCTTGCCTTCGATCAGCGCGTGGCCGGTCAGGCGGGCGCCGCTCATGCCGTACGGGTGACCGATCGAGATCGCGCCGCCGTTGACGTTCAACAATTCGTCGGGGATGCCGAGCTTGTCGCGGCAGTAGAGCACTTGCACCGCGAACGCTTCGTTGAGCTCCCACAGGCCGATGTCGTCCATCTTGAGCCCGAAGCGCTCGAGCAATTTGGGCACGGCATAGACCGGGCCGATGCCCATCTCATCGGGTTCGGTGCCGGCAACCGCCATGCCGACATAGCGGCCGAGCGGGGTCAGGCCGCGCTTTGCGGCGAGAGCGGCTTCCATCACCACGCTGATCGACGCGCCGTCGCTCAACTGGCTGGCATTGCCCGCGGTGATGATCTTCTCGGCCCCGCGCACCGGGTCGAGCTTGGCGAGATCCTCGAGCGTGGTTTGCGGGCGGTTGCCCTCATCCTTGTCGAGCGTGACTTCGCGCATCGATACTTCGCCGGTCGCTTTGTCCTTGACCGCCATCGTTGCGGTGACCGGGATGATCTCGTCGTCGAACTTGCCCGCGGCCTGCGCGGCGGCGGTGCGCTGCTGCGATCGCAGCGCATATTCGTCGCACTGCTCGCGGGTCACGCCGTAGCGGTCGCCGACCACTTCGGCGGTGTCGATCATCGGCATGTAGACGCCATTGTGCATCGCCAGCAGTTCGAGGTCGGGGCCGAGGCGCATCTCGCCGGTCTGGACCAGGCTGACGCTCTCGACCCCGCCCGCGACGACGACGTCCATGCGATCGACGATGACCTGCTTGGCGGCGGTGGCGATGGCCATCAGTCCCGATGCGCACTGGCGGTCGAGCGACATGCCCGAGACCGTGACGGGGAGGCCGGC
Organism: Sphingomicrobium sp.; assembly: GCA_039928195.1. GTDB lineage: Bacteria > Pseudomonadota > Alphaproteobacteria > Sphingomonadales > Sphingomonadaceae > Sphingomicrobium. The sequence continues at coordinate 11,527 of JBDSTQ010000261.1, read as the reverse complement.
GCGCAAGGCAGCGGTCCGCCCGATCGTCGTCTGCACGCCTTGCTGCAGCGCGGCGCCGATGATCACATCGTCGATTTCGGCCGGGTCCAGTTTGGCGCGCTCGACCGCGGCGCGGATCGGGTGCGCGGCGAGCGTCGGCGAGGGCGTCGCGTTGAAAGCGCCGCGATAGGCCTTGCCGATGCCCGTGCGGGCGGTCGAAACGATTACGGCGTCACGCATTCGAAACTCCTTTAGACGAACATCAGGCCGAGCCATTGCGCGGTCAGCGCGGGCTTGTCCTCGCCCTCGATCTCGACCGTGACAGTGTGGCGCAGCAAAATCTGGCCGGGCGCTTTCTCCTCAGCCGAGTCAAGCCGGAAGCGGCCGCGAACCCGACTGCCCGCGCGCACCGGGGCGATGAAGCGCACGCGGCCGAGCCCGTAATTGACCGCCATTTTGAGCGTGTCGGGGAGAAGCATCGCTTCGGCCGCCATGCGCGACAGCAGCGAAAGCGTGAGAAAACCGTGCGCGATCGTTCCGCCGAACGGGGTGTGCGCGGCGGCGACGGGGTCGGTGTGGATGAACTGACGGTCCTCGGTCGCATCGGCGAACGCGTCGATTCGCGCCTGGTCGACCGCGAGCCAGTCCGACACGCCGGTCTCGCTGCCGATGCGGGCGCGAATTTCGGCGAGGCTAGCGAGCGGCATTGCCGACGTAGGCGATCTGGACGGGGTAGGAGAAGCGGATTTCCTCGGCGGCGAAGCGCTCGATCAACGCCAGCATGATTGCCGCGCGGTCGCGCGCGAGGCGCTCGGGGTCGACGCTCTTGTTTTCATAAACCAGCTGGTGATCGAGGCTCGACGTCCCGAACGCGGTCAGCGAGCAGCGCAGCAAGCGGCACCCCTTGAGCCCACCGATCGCGGCCTCGGCGAATTCTTCCATCCGCGCCAATTTCTCCGGTGGCGTTTCATAGGCGACGCCGAACGCGATCGTCGCCCGCCGCAACCTCCCGTCGGCGAGATTATGGATTTCGCGCTCGAGCAGCTTGGTGTTGGCCATGATGATCTGCTCGCCGCCGAGCGCGCGCAGGCGGGTGGTCTTGAGGCCGATGCGTTCGACCCGGCCGATGGCGGTGTCGAACTGGATTGTGTCGCCGCGCCGGAACGGCTTGTCGAACAGGATCGCGAGCGCCGCGAACAGGTCGGCAAAAATGCCCTGCGCGGCGAGGCCGATGGCGATGCCGCCAATGCCGAGGCCAGCGACCAAAGCGGTGACGTTGACCCCGAGATTGTCGAGGATGACGACGATCGCCAGCGCGAACAAAGCGACGCTGACGAGCACGCGGATGATTGCCGTGGCGCTATGCAGCGCGCTGTCGCTCGGCGCATCGCCATGCTCGCCCGCACGCCGGGCGATGATCGCCAGGATGAGCTCGCGCGCCCACACCGCCGCCTGAATCGCGAAGGCGATGGTAAAGCCGATGTCGATCAGATGCTGGGCGCGTTCGGGCGGCTCGGCGTAAGTCGCGACGATGTCGATCGCCGCCATGATCATGAAGAGAAGCCCGGTGCGCGCAAGCACGCTGCCGATCACGCTGCGCCAGCCAAAGCTGTCGGCCGCGGCTTCGCGTGCGACCATCCGCGCACCGATCAGCCGCGCGATCAGCATCAGGCCGACTATCACCAGTGCGACCAGCGCGCCGATCATCACACCCTCGCGATTGGCGATCAGCCACTCGATCACGCTCTGGGTCGGCCGGATCGGGTCGAGGTTACGCATCGCCGCGGTCATGGCCGCAGCGGGGCCACGAAATCAAGCTCAGGCGGCGCGCTTGGCCGGTTGTTCGGCTGTGGGTGCTCGGGTGCGGCGCGGCTTCTTTGTCCCGCGCGCGAGATATTCGAGCAGGCCAACCTCGGCTGACGACAAGCGGGCACGCGCGCGGGGGCGGTCCATCCCGTCGAGCGGATCGCGCGAATCTTCCTTGACCGCGTCGAGCAGCGCCGGATGGACATAGGATTTGCGGCTCATCGCGACGGTATTGCCAAGCGCCTCGGCGACCGGCTCGACCACGGTCTTGATCGAAATCCGCGCATTCTCCGATTTCCCGAGCAATTGATCGAACGCGATGACGCTCGCGCCCCAGGTGCGGAAATGTTTGGCGGTAAATTCACCCTTGGTGGCGCTGCGAATGTAATCGTTGACGTCCCCGGAGGAGATCGGCCGTGCCTCGCCATCGTCGCCGACATATTGAAACAGCATCTGGCCGGGCAACTCCTGGCAGCGTTTGCACACGCGCTTAAGGTGGCCGTCGGTAATCGTCATCTCGTGGACGATGCCATGCTTGCCGGTGAACCGCATGAGCATCTTGCTGCCTTTGCGGCGCAAGTGGCGAACGCGCAAAGTGGTTGCGCCGAAACTCTTGTTCTCCTTGGCATATTGTTCGTTGCCGATGCGAATATGCTCGGTGTCGAGCAGGCGCACGACCGCCGCGAGGACGGTGTCGCGGCCGAGGTGACGGCGCTTCAGATCGGCTTCGACCTGGCGGCGCAAGCGCGGCAGGGCCTTGCCGAATTCGACCAGCCCGTCATATTTTGCGGTGTCGCGTTTGGCGCGATAATCGGCGTGATAGCGATATTGCTTGCGCCCGCGGGCATCGATCCCGGTCGCTTGCAAATGGCCGTTGGGATCGGCGCAGAACCAGGCGTGCTCATAAGCGGGGGGCAGAGCAACCGCGTTCAAGCGGTCGATCTCGTCGCGCTCGGTGACGCGCTTGCCGTTGGGGTCGAAATAGGCCCACGACCGCTCGTCGGCGCGTTTGCGGGATATTCCGGGTTCGGTATCGCTGCTGTGTCGCATGCGCGCTGAATGTGCCGTGAGCCAAGCAAGTTCCCTGGGAGGATGAATGACTGACCTAAAGTCCGCACGCGTGCTGATCGTCGCGACCGATGGTTTCGAGGAAAGCGAATTGTTCGGTCCGCGGGCATTGTTGATGGCGAGCGGCGCGCAAGTGCTGCTCGCGTCGCCGACGCGCGACCCGATCCAGGCGACCGTTCACGACGATCCGGGCAGGACGATCCGCCCCGATCTGACGCTCGGCGACGCGCGCGCCGAGGATTTCGACGCGCTCATCCTGCCCGGCGGCGTGCGCAACCCCGACACGCTGCGCACCAATGCCGCGGCGATCGCGCTGATCCAGGCGTTCGTTGCCGCCGTGAAACCGGTCGGCGCGATCTGTCACGGGCCGTGGCTGCTGATCGAGGCGGACGCGGTGCGCGGCAAGACCGTGACTGCCTGGCCGTCGATCCGCACCGACCTGCGCAATGCCGGCGCAAATGTGGTCGACGAGGCGGCGGCGGTCGACGGCAATCTTGTCACCAGCCGCAATCCGGGCGACGTCGCCGCGTTCACCGAGGCGCTCAAGAAGCTGATCGCGGGCTAACCCGATTGCAACATTTGCGCGCTAGCAGGGCGCAATGGACACGGCCGCTGCCCGCTTGATTGAAAAACTCGTCGATCACGGCGCTTGCGCTGCCTTGACCGGAGCTGCCGCGTTCGCGGGCTTTGCGGCGTTCGGTCAGCCGGCGGCGCCGCTGCTTGCCGGCGCCCTGGCCTACCCATTGTGCTGGTTGGCGCTGTCGCGGATCGCGCCGGCGGTTGGCGCCGCGCCGCTCGGCGAGTTGATGCTCGATCAGCCGCTCATTGTCCCGGCGGGCGAATCGCGCGTCGTTCGCCTGTTCGATCCGACGAAGATGCCGGCCGATCGCCCGTCGGCAGCCGTGCTTGCCCCATCCCCCGATGCGTCGCAGGCTTTGCGCGACGCGCTTAGCGAATTGCGCCGCTCGCTGCGCTGAACCTCAAACGGTAATCGTCAGTGCTTCGATCGACAGGCTGACCGCACCATCGGCCAACCCCGACATCTGATCGACCACCGCAATGTCGGCGACGAGCTGGCCAGCAATTGTAAAGTCGGCGTCGGCGAGCCCGTCGCACAATCGTGCGGCGACCGCCGCGGCGTCGGGGCCCGGAATGCGCAGCCCGAATTCGTGGCGCTCGCCGATCATCGTCAGCGACTGCCAATCGGTCGAGCGGACTTCGGTCAGCAAAATTCGTTCGCGCGCGACGTCGGCGCGCAGCAGGATGGCGCGCAGCAGGGCCGCGGCGGCGCTCGACATCAGCACCCTAATCATGCGCCGATCCCAAATAATCGAGGACTCGCTCGACGGTTCGCGGTCGCGGGTCGCGGCCGCGGCGAAGATCGAACACGAAACGCGGGTCGCCAACCGCGTCGCGGCCGAAGCGGGTGGCCGGAATGTCGCACCGGCGGAGGAACTTTTCGACTTCTCTGAGCAAATGCACGTGGTCATCCTTTGGCTAACGTGCGACTCGGCTGCCCATTACTTCCCAACGCAATTCCTACTTGTCTAGGCATTTGCCTATCGTTATTATCGGCGCATGCCGAACGACCCGCGACTAGTGCTGCATCGCCTGTGCCTCGAACGAGGCGAGGATTTTGCCGGGCTGTCGCGGATGCTGGGACGCAATCATGCCTATATTCAGCAGTTCGTGAAGCGCGGGGTTCCCAAGCGGCTGGGCGAGGCCGAGCGGCGCAAGCTCGCGCGCTATTTCGCGGTGCCCGAATCGGTTTTCGGCGGGCGCCCCGATCCGGCCCGCGATGCGCGCGGCCTGATCAGCATTCCGCGCCACCCGGTGACGGTTTCGGCGGGGCCGGGGGCGATCGTCAGCGAAGAAATTGGACGCCCTTTTTTCGCTTTCGACGAGCGCTGGCTGAAGGCGCTGACCGCGACCAATCCGGAAAAATTATCGATTGTCCGCGTCGACGGTGATTCAATGGCCCCGACGCTCAATGCCGGCGACGATATTTTGGTCGACCTCGGCGATGGCGACGACCGGCTGCGCGACGGAATTTACGTGCTTCGGGCCGACGACGCGTTGCTGATCAAGCGGCTCGCGCTCAATCCGGTCGGCCGGCGGGTCACTGTCCAGTCGGACAATCCGTCTTACGCCGACTGGCCCGACTGCGACCTCGACGAGATCAATTGCATCGGCCGGGTGATCTGGTCGGGGCGAAAAGTCGCCTGACTATCCAGCGCGGCGGCGGTTAAGCAGCCACAAGCCGGTCGCCAGCAACGCGCCGAGGCCGGTGCCGAGCATCACGCCCTTCATCGGATCGTTGATCGCCAACCCGACGAAAAACCCGCCAAGAATGCAGATCGTCAGGAAGCAGCCGCCGGCAAGGGGGTTGGTTGAGGGCATGGGTGGCCTTTGCCAGAGCGCGCGCAGCAAGGCCACTGTCCGCGCCCGCACATGGTCAACGCGCCGTTGACACTGTCTGTCGGCAGTCGGGAAACTGCGGTGGCGCTATAGCCGCTGACATGGCCATTCCGTTCATCCCCGACCGCCGCGCGCTTGCCGACGCATCCGAGTTGATTGAGCGCTACGGCGACGAGGCGGGGTTGCAGGCAGCGGTGCGGGCGTCGACCAGCCGCGATGCCGGCAATGTCCTGCGATTCTGCCACTGGCGGCAGATCGAGCGGGTGATCGCGACGCTTAATAGTGAAGTCGTCCACGGCAGCATTCACTAAGCTTCGCTTTTCAATGCTTTGACGCAGTATCGCGGGCGATCGACGGCGTGCATTCATACTGGCGCGGTTCACGGTCGCTGGCTAAGCAAGCGTGAATGACCGGGCGGGGTTCAAGGCGGGAGGCCGCGCGGCTGCTGTGCGCTGCCGCGATGGCGGCGCTTGCCTCAGGCGCGGCGCTGGCCCAGCCATCCCCGCCGGTTCCGCCCGACGCCGCCGAGCTTGACCCGTCGGGGCCACTCGCGCCGATGCCCGACATCGAAGTCGAATGGCCGACGCTCGATCAGTCGCCCGCATCAGTGGACGCGCAGCCGGGGGCGCCCGCGGTAGCCACCGTCGGCAGCGGCGAGGGCAATAGTGAATTGCGCTACACGACCGCGATCGAGGGGCTGGGCGCGCTTGGCAATTCGGCGGAAATTTCGGCCGCGTTCGCCAAGCAATCGACGCTCGAGGCGGCGCGCAAGAAACCCGCCAACGCTGCGCAGATCACGCGCCGCGCGCGTGCTGACGCCGACCTCCTCGCCGAGCTGCTCCGCAGCCAGGGCTATTATGGCGCGACGGTCGAGCCGCGCACCGAGGTTGCCGGGCAGGTCGTGCGCGTCGTTCTCGCCGCCGAGCCGGGGCCCGAATATCGCTTCGCGTCGGTCGAACTGCCCGGACTCGACGCCGCCGGGACCGAGGCCGCGCGGTTGCGCCAGCAGTTCGCGGTCAATCCCGGCGATCCGGTGATTGCCAAGGATGTGATCGATGCCGGCGCGGCGCTGACCACAGCGCTCGGCGAACAGGGCTTTGCCGAGGCCAAGATCGGCGAGCAGCAGATCGTAATCAATCACCAGACTCGCCTGGCGACGCTGGTGCTGCCGGTCGACCCGGGTCCGGTGGCGAGCTTCGGCGCGATCCGCGTCACCGGCGAGCCGCCGTTCGACGCGCATCATCTGGCGACGATCGCGCGGTTCAAGCGTGGCGACCGCTTCGAGCGTTCGAAGGTCGACGATCTGCGCCGTGCTTTGATCGCCACCGGGCTGATCGCGGCCGCCGACATCCAGGTCGTACCGGTCGATGGCGGGCGGATCGTCGATCTCGCGGTGCGGCTCGAGCCCGCGCCGTCCCACACCATCGCTGGCGAAGTCGGCTATGGCACTGGCCAGGGCGCGCGCGTCGAGGGGAGCTGGACCGACCGCAACTTCTTCAACCCCGAAGGCGCGCTGACCTTGCGCGGGGTGATCGGCACCAACGAGCAGCTAGCCGCGGTCCAGCTGCGGCGCAGCAATTTCCGCCAGCGCGACCAGGTGCTCAATCTCCAGGCGCTTGCCGCGCACCAGAAATTCGACGCCTATGAGGCCAAGACCGTATCGCTGTCGGGCAATATCGAGCGCCAGAGCAATTTCATCTGGCACAAGAAATGGACCTGGACCTATGGTGCCGAGCTGCTCGCGACCGACGAGCAGGGAGTGTTCGCGCCGGGTGGGGACAAGGCCACGCGCACTTTCCTGATCGCCGCAGCGCCGCTCGGCCTCGGCTTCGACGACAGCGACAGCCTGCTCGATCCGACCACCGGTTTTCGCCTCAGCGGCCGCCTCGCGCCCGAGATTTCGGCGCACGGCGGACGCTTCACTTATGCCCGCGCGCAAATCGACGCGAGCACGTATCGCCGCGTGTCCGAGCGGGTCGTCGCTGCCGGCCGCATCCGGCTCGGCACGATCATCGGCGCGGGCGTGTATGACATCGCGCCGTCGCGACGCTTCTATTCGGGCGGGGGCGGGTCCGTGCGCGGTTATGGCTATCAGCAGCTCGGACCGCGCGATTCGGTCGGTGACCCGATCGGCGGGCGCGGCCTTGCCGAATTCGCGCTCGAAGCACGCATCCGGCTGAGCCAATTGGGCGGCAATCTAGGCATCGTCCCGTTCATTGACGGCGGGTCGCTGAGCACCGGATTGCTGCCCGGAACCAGCGGGTGGCGCTTCGCCGCGGGCATTGGCGCGCGATATTATTCGAGCTTCGGCCCGATCCGCATCGATCTCGGCGTGCCGCTCAACCGCCAGCCGGGCGACGGACTGGTCGCGGTCGCGGTGTCGCTCGGCCAGGCGTTCTAGCCATGGCTGACGCGGCCATCGCCGAGCCGCCGCAGGTGCGGCTGAGAAGCGACTGGCCGCGCCGCTTGCTTAACGAATTATTCGCCGCGTTTATCGCGCTCATTCTGTTGCTCGTCGTCGCGCTGGTTTTGCTCGACACCGCACCCGGCCACCGCTTCATCGCCGACCGCATCGCGCGGATCGAAACGAGCACGGGACTCAGCATCCATATCGGGCGCATCGACGGCTCGATCTTCGGCCAGTCCGAGCTCCGCAACGTCCGCGTGTCGGATACCCGGGGCGTGTTCCTGACCTCGCCCAACATCAAGCTCGACTGGGCGCCGGGCGCGTGGCTCGCCAATCGTTTGTCGATCGACAGCGCGACGGCCGAGCGAGTCACGCTGATTCGCAAACCGACGCTGCGCCCGAGCCTCAAGAAGGGGCCAATCCTGCCGCGCTTCGACATTCACATTGGCGAATTGCGCATCGACCGGTTGCTGATTGGGCCGCAAGTCGCGGGGACGCCGCGCAGCGGGCGCGTGGCGGGCAAGGCCGACATCCATGCCGGCCGCGCATTGGTCGAGCTGACCGCACTGCTCGACAATGGCGGCGACCGCATCGCGGTGAAGCTCGATGCCGAGCCCGACCGCGACCGCTTCGACATTGCCGCGCGGATCGCCTCGCCAGGCAACGGCCTGGTGCCCGCCCTGGTCGGCACCAGGCGCGCGATCGGCCTCACCATCGACGGCGACGGCAGCTGGTCGCGGTGGCGCGGGCAGGCGGCGCTCAACCTTTCGGGCCGGCCGGCCGCGCGCCTCGCGCTCGGCGTCGATCAGGGCAAATATCGCCTCGCGGGCAAATTGTCGCCGGCGCCATTCCTCAAGGGACGGCTGCAACGGCTGACGATGCCGACGGTCGATGTGACCGGCGCGGCGACGTTCAAGGATCAATTCCTCAACGGCCAGCTGACCGCGCATTCGGCGGCGCTGCGTGCGGTCGCGCGCGGCGCGGTCGACCTCGCCAACAGCCGCTACCGCGGGCTTCGTGTCGGCGTCGACCTCCTCCGCCCGCATGCGCTGTTCACCAACATGACCGGGAGCGGCGTGCGCCTCGCGTGGACGCTCGACGGACCATTCGACCGCGCCAATTATTCGTACCGGCTGACTTCGAACGGAGTGAAGTTCGACAATACCGGCTTCGTCGCGCTGCGCGCCGAGGGCCGCGGGATCTTGTCGCCGTGGCCGATGCGGGTGCCGCTGCGGCTTTCGGCCAAGGCGATCACCGGGGTCGGCGATGTCGCCGGGGCAATGCTCGCCAACGCGCGCGTCGAAGGCTGGCTGTCGCTCACACCCAAGCAATTGCGCGGCGACAATCTCCGCCTGACCAGCGCCAAGTGGAACGGCAAATTGTCGCTCCTCGTCGACCTCGTCAACGGCCGCTTCCAACTGCTCTTCTCGGGGGCAATGAAGCGCTATCTGATCCCCGGTCTCGGCATCGTCGACGTGGTTACCGACGTGAAGGTCGTGCCCGGCCCGAACGGCAAGGGCAGCCGCGTAGTCGGCACCGCTACGGCGCAGGTGCAGCGGCTCGACAACAGTTTCTTCGCCGACCTGACAGGCGGCTTGCCGCGGCTGACAACCAATCTCGAGCGCGGCACCGACGGCATCGTCCGCTTCACCAATTTGCAGATTTACTCGCCCAAGCTGCGCCTGTCGGGGTCGGGCCAGCGCAACCGCGACGGCACTTTCCATATCGTCGCCAGCGGGCGCCAGGCGAAATACGGACCGGTCAGGCTGATCCTCGATGGGCATATCGAGCGGCCGCGGCTCGACTTGCTGCTCGACCGGCCCAATGATTCGCTCGGCCTGCGCGCGGTGCACCTGCTGTTGCTGCCGAATCCCGCAGGGTTCGATTATCGCGCGAGCGGCGGGTCGAAGCTCGGCCCGTTCACCAGCAACGGCCGGATCTTGCTGCCCAAGGGCGGGCGCACGGTGATCGCCATCGCCGCGCTCGATGCCGGGGGCGCGCATGCCAGTGGGATGCTGCGCTCGGACCCCGGCGGGTTCACCGGCCGCCTCGCGCTCGCCGGCGGGACGCTCGCCGGAACGCTCGACTTCGCGCCGTCCGGCGGCGCCCAGCGCATCGACGCGCATCTTAACGCCAATGGCGCGCACTTCCCCGGCGCTTTCGCGGTGCGCAGCGGGCGCGTCGACGGCACCATCATCCTTGCCGACAACCGCACCACACTTGACGGGACGATCGACGCCAGTGGACTCGAACTGAGCGGCATTTCGCTTGCCCGGCTCACCGCCAACGCCAAATTGGTCAACGGCAGCGGCGAGGTGCGCGCGGCGTTCGCCGGCCGGCGCGGCGCCGCATTCTCCTTTGCGACCGTGGCGCAAGTCTCGCCCGACACCATCCGCCTGACCGGCAGCGGCCAGATCGAGCGCAAGCCTTTCATCCTGCGCGAGGCGGCGGTGCTGACCCGCTCGGGCGATGGCTGGGCGCTGGCGCCGACCGACCTCAGCTTCGGCGGCGGCACCGCGACCGTCGCCGGCCGCAGCGGATCGCGCCCCGAAGTGCACGCGTCGGTTCAGGGCATGCCGCTTGAAGTCCTCGACATTGCCTGGCCCAAGCTCGACCTGTCGGGTTCGGCCACCGGTCGTTTGGATTATGCGTGGAAGGGCGACCGCAGCGGGCGGCTCGACCTCAAGGTGCGTGGGCTCAGCCGGGCGGGATTGCTCACCGCCTCCAAGCCGATCGACATTGCCATTGCGGCGCAGATCGGCGGGCGGTCGGCCGCGGTGCGCGCGGTCGCGGGCAATGGCGGCACCATCACCGGCCGCGCCCAGGCGCGCTTCGCCCCGCTCGGGTCGGGGCCGCTGGTCGCCGAATTGCTCAATGCCCCGCTCAACGCGCAGCTACGTTATGTCGGCGATGCCGGGACGTTGTGGCGGTTGACCGGCAGCGAAGTGCTCGACCTGTCGGGGCCGCTGGCGATCGGCGCCGACATCGGCGGGCGGCTTGCCGATCCGGTCATTCGCGGCTCGCTCAAGACCCAGAATGCCCGCATGGAAAGCGCGGTCACCGGGATGATCGTCGACGGGCTTGCCGCGCAGGCGCGCTTTTCGGGGCCACAGCTGATCTTTTCGCAAATCGCGGGCAAAACCTCGGGCGGCGGCACTCTGAGCGGCGGCGGCTCGGTTACCTTCGCGGGCGGGCGCACCGCGCTCAACCTCAACTTCACCGCCGCCCAGGCACTGTTGCTCAATCGCGACGACATCGCCGCGCGCGTCACGGGTCCGGTGGCGATCCGCTCGGACGGGCAGGGCGGCACGATTTCCGGCACCTTCAAGCTCGACAAGGGCCTGTTCCAGCTCGGCCGGGCCGGCGCCGCGGCGGGTGTGCCCAAGCTTCAGGTGCGTGAGACCGGGCTTGACCCGAGCGAAGTCATCGAAGTCGCCGACCTCCACCCCTGGAAGCTCGACCTCAAGCTCGCCGGCAAGGATCTGCGTGTGACCGGGCTCGGCATCGACAGTCAGTGGCGCACCGACCTGCAAATCGGCGGTCTCGCCGATTCACCGCGCTTCACCGGCCGCGCCGACCTCGTCCGCGGCAACTATGAATTTGCCGGTCGCAGTTTCAAGCTCGACCGCGGGATCATCCGCTTCCGCGGCGAAAGCCCGCCCGACCCGCAGCTCGACATCCGAGCGGTGGCGCAAGTCCAGGGCCTCGACGCCAGCGTGCTGGTCCAGGGCACCGGCCTCAAACCCGAAATCACCTTCGCCAGCGTGCCCCAATTGCCGCAGGACGAATTGCTGTCGCGAATATTGTTCGGCACTTCGATCACCAACCTGTCTGCGCCCGAAGCCTTGC
>JBDSTQ010000260.1:0-2910 GCA_039928195.1 Sphingomicrobium sp. | reverse complement strand
CCGCGACCATATTCTTGCGCGACAGCCGCGCCATGTGGCGCTCGACGATGTGTTGGTCGCGCGCGGGTTCGGCCCGCCGACCTACGCCGCCAATTGGTACCCAGGCGTCGAGGAATTCGCCGAGATTTATGAGCAAGCCGGTTTCCGCGATATCGACGCGCGGCTGGTCGAGCGCCCCACGACGATTGAGCATGGCGTCGCACAATGGGTGCTGGTGTTCCGCAAAGGCTGGCTCGACCGCGCCGGCGTGCCCCCGGCGGAACGTGCCGATGTCGCCGCCGCGGTCGCCGCGCGCGTCGGCACCAATGTCGCCGATTATGTTCGCCTCCGCTTCATCATGAGAAAGCCCCGCTAGATGCGCTACCTCCCGCTATCCGACGCCGACCGAGTTGAGATGCTGTGCGTGGTCGGCGCGGGATCCATCGACGAACTTTTCCGCGACGTCCCCGCGGAGGCACGCCTCAATGGTCCGATCCACGGCCTGCCCAACCATCAGTCCGAGCTCGCCGTCGAGCGCCACATGGCGCGGCTGTCGCGCAAGAATATGGTCGCGGGCGATGTGCCTTTCTTCCTCGGCTGCGGGGCCTACCGCCATCACATCCCGGCGAGTGTCGACCATCTGATCCAGCGCGGCGAATATCTGACCAGCTACACGCCCTATCAGCCCGAAATCGCGCAGGGCACCCTGCAGATGCTGTTCGAATTCCAGACCCAGGTCGCGCGGCTGTACGGCTGCGAGGTCGCCAACGCCTCGATGTACGACGGCTCGACCGCGATGTGGGAAGCGATCCTGATGGCGCACCGCGTCACGCGGCGGAATAAGGCGGTCATCTCTTCGGGCGTCCACCCGCATTATGTCAGCGTCGCGACGACCATGGCCAAGTTCACCGGCGATGCGCTGGCGACGGCTCAGCCCGAATTGACCACCGATACCGACGCCGCGGCGCTGATCGAGAGCATTGACGGCGACACCAGCGCGGTCGTCGTCCAATATCCCGACATCCTCGGCCGGATCACCGATCTGACGCCGATCGCCGAGGCCGCGCACGCCGCGGGCGCGCTGCTCATCGCGGTGGTCACCGAGCCGGTCGCGCTCGGCCTCATCAAGTCGCCGGGCGAAATGGGCGCCGACATCGTCGTCGGCGAGGGCCAGTCGATCGGCGTCGGGTTGCAGTTCGGCGGGCCGTATGTCGGCCTGTTCGCGACGCGCGAGAAATTCGTTCGCCAGATGCCCGGGCGGCTGGCGGGCGAGACCGTCGATGCCGAGGGCAAGCGCGGTTTCGTGCTGACGCTCTCGACCCGCGAGCAGCATATCCGGCGCGAGAAAGCGACGAGCAACATCTGCACCAACAGCGGGCTGTGCGCTTTGGCCTTCTCGATCCACATGAGCCTGCTCGGCGAGAAGGGGCTAAGGCAGCTCGCCTCCTTGAACCACGCGCGCGCGTGCGAGGCGGCGAAGCGATTGAGCGGGATCCCCGGGGTAACGCTGGTCAACGACAGCTTCTTTAACGAATTCACCTTGAAGCTGCCGGTTGAGGCGCGGCCGGCAGTCCATGCTTTGGTCGAGAAGGGCGTGCTCGGCGGCGTGTCGCTTGGGCGGCTCTATCCGGGGGTGGATGCGCTTGCGAACGGGCTGGTAGTCGCGGTCACCGAGACCGTCACCGCCGAAGACATCGCCGCCTTCGAAGCGGCGCTTGGGGAGGTTGTCCAATGACCGTCAACGCGTCGGGCTGGCGCGCATCCGCACCCGCGAACGCCGAAGGGCAGGCGCAGACCGTCACCGGCAATCGCGCGCTGATGCTCGAGGAACCGTTGCTGTTCGAAATTGGCTCGGTCGATCAGACCGGGGTCGATTTTGACGACCACAGTGCTCCTACGCAGGCAGGAGCCGTGGGCGCAGAGCTCCGGCCTCCGCCGGAGCACAGATTGGCCGGTCTTGTCCGCAACCGTCCGATCGGTCTTGCCGGCCTCTCCGAACCCGAGGCGGTGCGCCACTACACTCGCCTCAGCCGCCAGAATTATGCGATCGACCTTGGCCTGTTCCCGCTCGGCAGCTGCACGATGAAGCATAATCCGCGGCTCAACGAGAAGGTCGCGCGGATGCCGGGCTTTGCCGACGTCCATCCGCTCCAGCCGCAGGAAACCGTCCAAGGCGCGCTCGAAGTCATCGACCAACTCGCCGTCTGGCTGATCAAACTCACCGGAATGCACGGCGTGGCGATGAGCCCCAAGGCCGGCGCGCATGGCGAATTGTGCGGCCTCCTGTGCATCCGCGCCGCATTGGAAGCGCGCGGCGACAAGCGCGAGGTCGTGCTCGTCCCCGAAAGCGCGCATGGCACCAATCCCGCCACCGCCGCCTTCGCCGGCTATCGCGTCGAGAACATCCCCGCCAATGCCGCCGGCCGGGTCGATCTCGAAGCGCTCAAGGCCCGCCTTGGACCCGACGTCGCGGCGGTGATGATCACCAACCCCAACACCTGCGGCCTGTTCGAGCCCGAAATGAAGGCGATCAGCGATGCGGTCCACGCCGCCGGCGGGCTGGTCTATTGCGACGGCGCCAATTTCAACGCGATCGTCGGCAAGGTCCGCCCGGGCGATCTCGGCATCGACGCGATGCACATCAATCTGCACAAGACCTTCTCCACGCCGCACGGCGGCGGCGGGCCGGGGTCGGGGCCGGTCGTGGTGTCGAAAGCGCTGGCGCCATTCGCGCCGCTGCCGTTCATCGACCGGCGCGACGGCGATTTCTTGCTCGTCGAGGAGGAAAGCGCCGGCGACCATCACGGCCAAACCTTTGGCCGGATGACCGCCTTCCACGGCCAGATGGGCATGTTCACGCGCGCTCTCGCTTACATCCTCAGCCACGGCGCCGACGGCTTGAAGCAAGTCGCCGAGGATGCGGTGCTCAAC
>JBDSTQ010000259.1:0-11411 GCA_039928195.1 Sphingomicrobium sp. | reverse complement strand
GCGCTGGCGGCGGTGCCGTTGATCTATCCGGCGATCCCGCCGCTGGTCGATCTGCTTGGCCATATGGGCCGCTTCCGCGTCGAGCTCGGGCTCGAGAGTTCGCCGTGGCTGCAGCGTTATTATGATTATCATTGGGCGGCGATCGGCAATCTCGGGGTCGATCTGCTGGTGATGGTGCTGGGCCCGCTGATCGGGCTCGAGCCGGCGGTCAAACTGATCGTGATGATCATCCCGCCGTTGACCGTCGCGGGCTTTTTGTGGGTTGCGCGCGAAGTTCACGGACGCGTGCCGCCGACCGCTTATTTCGCGATCCCGTTCGCGTTCGGCCATCCGTTCCTGTTCGGTTTCGTCAATTTCGCGCTGGCGATGGCGCTGGCGTTTCTCGCCTTCGGGTTGTGGCTGCGACTTGGCCGGCTGGGCAAATTGCGGCTTCGCGAATGGCTGTTCGTGCCGATTTCGCTGATCGTCTTCTTTACCCATACGTTCGGCTGGGGCGCGCTCGGCCTGCTATGCTTTTCGGCCGAGGCGGTGCGCCAGCATGACCGCGGCATCGGCTGGTTGCGAGCGGGCGTGAATGCCGCGCTGCAGGCCTCGGTGATGCTGCTTCCGGTCCTAATTATGGTAGTCTGGCGCAGCGAAACGCACGGCGTCACGACCGCCGATATGTTCAACTTCAAAGCCAAGCTGGTGTGGCTCAAAACCGCGCTGCGCGACCGCTGGCAATGGTTCGACATCGCCGGCCTGGTCGCGGTCGCGCTGGTCCTGCTCGAAGCGCTGCGGAACCGGCGGCTGACCTTTTCGCGCAACCTCGCTTTCTCCGCTCTGGTGCTGGTCGCCGGGTTCGTCATGCTGCCGCGAATCATTTTCGGATCGGCCTATGCCGACATGCGGCTGGTGCCTTATTTCATCGCCGTATTGCTCCTCGCGATTCGCTTTCGCGGGGCGACGACCCCGCGCCTGGGCTGCACGCTGGCAGCGCTCGCTTTCACTTTCGTGGTCGTGCGGCTGGGGGCCAATACGGCTAGCCTGGCGATGGCGGCCAACGATCAGCAGGCCAAGCTCGCGGCGATCAACCATATGCCAATGGGGGCGCGCGTGATGTCGATGGTCGGGCTTCGCTGCGGAGTCAGTTGGCCGCTTCCGCGCAACAGCCATCTGGGCGCGATGGTGGTCGTCCGCCGCGATGGCTTTTCGAACGATCAATGGCTGATGGAAGGTCTCAATCTGCTCGAGCTCAAATATCGCGCACCGGGATATTTTTCTACCGATCCGTCGGAAATCGTTCGTCCGGACGAATGCGGCGACCGGCTTCATTTGACCATCGGCCGCTCGCTCAGGGCGATGCCGCGCGACGCGTTCGACTATTTGTGGCTGATCGATCCGCCGGTTTACGATCCGCGCGATGTCGCCGACATGACGCCGGTCTGGCGCGGACCGGGGTCGATCCTCTATCGCGTCAAGCCATGACCGCGCTGTCGATCGTCGTCCCCTGCTTCAACGAGGAAGCTTGCCTTGGCGCGCTTCACCGGCGGCTCAGCGACGCGGCGCGCGCCGCGTCGGGCGAGGATTATGAGATCGTCCTGATCAACGACGGATCGCGCGACGGCAGCTGGCCGATGATGCGTCAGCTCGCCGCCGCCGACAGAAATGTGATGGCGGTCAATCTGTCGCGCAACCACGGCCATCAGCTGGCGCTGACCGCTGGGCTCGACTTGTGCCGCGGCGACATTGTGATGATCATCGACGCCGATTTGCAGGATCCGCCCGAATTGCTTGGCGAGATGCTCGCGGTGATGCGCCGCGAGGACGCCGACGTGGTCTATGGCGTGCGCCGCAGCCGCGCCGGCGAGACCGCGTTCAAGCGCGCCACCGCGCATGGCTTCTACCGTTTGCTGTCGCGCGCGACCGAAGTCGACATTCCGCTCGACGCGGGGGATTTCCGGCTAATCAGCCGGCGCGCGCTCGCTGCTCTGCTGGCGATGCCCGAGCAAGCGCGCTTTGTCCGCGGGATGGTCGCGTGGATCGGGTTTCGCCAGGTGCCGTTCGCGTACGACCGCAGCGAGCGCTTCGCCGGCGAGACCAAATATCCCTTGGCCAAAATGCTGCGTTTCGCGCTCGATGCGCTAACCGGTTTCTCGTCGGCGCCGCTCAAGCTCGCCAGCCACGCCGGCCTGCTGCTGTCGCTCGGCTCGCTCATCCTGCTCGCCTACATCGCCTACGCGTGGATCGCGGGCAATAATATCCAGGGCTGGACCTCGCTGATGCTGGTCGTGGTCGTGCTCGGCGCGGTCCAGATGTTCGTCCTCGCGCTGATGGGCGAATATATCGGGCGGCTGTACAATGAAGCGAAGCGGCGGCCGCTGTACATCGTCCAGGAGATCGCCGGTGCCAGCGTCCGGCCCGCGCACCCGCTCGGCTATATCGCCGAGGCGACCGCGAACAACGACAAGCCTGGCGGCAAGGGCACGCGCGCGATCAAGTGACGCTCGGCCGCAAAGGCTTTCTCGAGCGCGGCGTTGAGCGGGGCGGCGGGGAGTTTGAGATCGATGTCGTCCTTGCGCCGGAGCTTCGATGATACGCGCTCGGCGACTGCCAGCGGGAACAACAGGCTGTTGAAGAACCCGATCCGCTCGAGCTTGAGCGGCGACGCGTCGATTAGCCGCTTGAGCGCGGACTTCGAATAGCGGCGCTGGTGGTGGTTGACGACATCGTGCGCCGACCACATCCACGGATGCGCGGGGACGCTCATCACCAGTTTGCCGCCGGGTTTAAGCTTGGCCGCGATCGACGCGATCGCCGCGGAATCGTCGGCGATATGCTCGATCACATCGAACGCGCCGATCAGGTCGTAATGGCGGTCGGCGACTCCGGCGAGCTCGGGCAAAGGCGCGCGCATCACCGGACGGCCGAGCCGGGTTTCGGCAATCGCCCGCGCCTGATCGTCGAGCTCAAGCGCGTCGACCGCGCCGAACTCGCTCAGCATCGCCAGATTATGCCCGGTGCCGCAGCCGATTTCGAGCAGTGCGGCGCCCGCTGGCGGCGGCGCGGCGCGGCGGATCAAAGCCGCCAGCACTTCGCGCCGCGCGCGATACCACCAGTGGCGCTGGTCGAGTTCGGCCATCTGATCGTAAACCACCCGCTCCATCAGGCGAACACCCACTGACGGTTGAGCAGGAAGGTGACTGCCGGAGTACCCAGCAGGATCGGCACCAGCGGCCACCACCATGGCCCGCCAAACATATGGCTGTCGGTCAGGACGAAGACGAACACCGCGTTCATCGCGAAGCTGATCAGCGAGACGATGAAGAATTTGCCGGTGGTCGCGGCGGGTTTGTCGCGGCTGCCGTGGCCACGGAAGCTGAAGCGGCTGTGGAGCACATAGCCGGTGACCATCGCGGTCAGATAGCCGCAGAAATTGGCGAGCTGGGGCGAGGTCCAGCCGAACTTGGCGAGCGGCGAATAGACCATTGCGTAAAGCAAGGTGACGAAGCCGCCGACCAGCCCGAAGCGGATCAGCTGGCCAAGGACGGTTCGCCGCTCGGGCGAGAGGGTTGAAAGCATCGGTCGGCTTCTTGCCGTTTCAAGTCGAACGGCTACAGCCCGAAAAATGGACGAGCGCAAGGATCAGGAGCTTCACGCGCACGCGCTCGAACTTGCGGCGAAGCATTGGAAATGGTGCGTGGCGGTCGTCTGGCTCGGCTTCTGCGCCTGGTTCCTGTTCAACAAATGGGGCGCGATCCATCTTTTTGCGCTCGGCGATACCGACGACAATATGCGCATGATGCAGGTCCGCGGGCTGCTCCACGGGCAGGGCTGGTTCGATCTTCGCCAGCATCGGCTAAGCCCGCCGGTCGGCGCCAATATCCATTGGTCGCGATTGGTCGATCTGCCGATTGCCGGGCTGATCCTCGCGTTTCGGCCGCTCCTCGGGGGGGGCGCGGCGGAGCGCTGGGCGGTCGCGATCGCGCCGTTGTTGCCCTATCTGCTATTGCTCTTCTCGCTCGCGCTGACGGCACGGCGCTTGATCGACCCGCGCGCGTTCCTGCTCGCTTTTCTCGCCTTGTTCTTCGCCGGCTCGACCAACGGCATGTTTATGCCGCTGCGGATCGACCATCACGGCTGGCAACTCGCCTTGCTCGCGCTGAGCATCGCGGCGGTCGCCGATCCGCGGCGCGCGCGCGGCGGGGTCACGCTCGGCATTTCGAGTGCTCTGTCGCTGGCGATCGGGCTCGAGATGATCATCTATCTGGCGCTTGCTGCGGCGGCGACCGTGTTGTCGTGGGTGCAGGACGCCGACGAGCGCGAGCGGCTCGCGGCTTATGCGGTGTCGCTGTCGGCGGGGACCGCGCTCGCCTTCCTCGCCTTTGCCTCGAACGATAATCGCCTGGCGGTGTGCGACGCGCTGTCGCCGGTGTGGCTGTCCGATGCGGTGCTCGGCAGCGCTTTGCTCTATCTCCTCGCGCGGCTCTCGCCCGGCGACTGGACGCGGCGTCTCGCCCTCGCGGCGGGGGCGGGGGTGATCATAGCCGCGTTCCACGGGCTGACCTGGCCGCACTGCCTGACCCGCCTCGAAGGGGTATCGCCCGAGGTCGAGCGATTGTGGCTCGACAACGTCAAGGAGGCGCGCCCGGTTTATCGCCACGGCTGGCGCATCGCGATGCTGGTCGTCGCCTTGCCGATTACCGGCGCGATTGGTTGGGGCGTGCTGGCGTGGGTCAGCCGCGGAGATCGCGAGCGGCTTCGGCGCGTGCTCGGCGCGGCCGCGATCGGCCTTGCCGCGTCGCTGTTGCTGCTGTGGCAGGCGCGCACCGGTCCAGCCGCGCAGATGGTCGCGACGGTTGGCGCGGCGGCGCTGGTGTGGATCGTGCTGCCGCGCGCGTGGCACTCAAAGTCCTCGCTGGCGCGGATTTTCGGCGCCTTTGCGGTGGTTGTCGGCGGCGTCGGCGCGGCGGTCCCGCTGGTGCTCAATTACATCCCCGAAAAGCCCTCGACCCCGCGCCAGAAAGCGATCAGCCGCGCCAATAATCTGTGCGCGTCCTTATGGGGGATGCGCCCGGTCGCACTCCAGCCAAAGGGCATGGTCTTCACCTTCGTCGATCTCGGCCCGCGGCTGATCACGATCACGCACCACGATGCGGTAATTGGCCCCTACCACCGCAACGGGCAGCAGATCGTCGATGTGATGGAGGCGTTTCGCGGAAGCGCCGATCAGGCGCACCGGGTCATCGCCAAATACCGCAGCGATTATCTTTTGATCTGCCCCGACAGTTCGACCACCACGATCTTCATGGCCGAAACGCCCAGAGGCTTTTACGGCCAGCTTTCGCGCGGTCAGGTGCCGGCGTGGCTGTCCCCCGTCACGCTGCCGCCCGAGTCACCGTTTAAAATGTGGCGGGTCGCGCGCTAACCGAGCGCGGGGAAGCTTTGGCGCAGTCCATCGATGACGAATTGCGCGGCAAGCGCGGCGAGGATCACCCCGAGCACACGGGTGATCGAGGCCTCGATCTTCTCACCGATCAGCCGCATCAGCGGACCCGCGGCGAGCAAAGTGACGACGGTCATGAGGATGACGACGGTGATCGCCGCGAGCACGATCGCGATGTGGATGCGGGTCTCGGCGCGCGACACCCACAGCATCGCGCTGGCGATCGAGCCGGGGCCGGCGATCATCGGGATGGCCATCGGGAACACGCTGATGTCGTCGGCTTCGGGCGTGCCCTCGATCGAGCTGGCGCGCGTCTCGCGGCGTTCGGTGCGCCTTTCGAACACCATCTCAACCGCGATGTAGAACAACAGGATGCCGCCGGCGATGCGAAAGCTGGCAAGGCTGATGCCAAGCGCGCCGAGCATCGGTTTGCCGAGAAGCGCGAAGAACATCAGGATGCACCAGGCGATCAGACACGATCGGATGGCCATCGCGCGCCGGTCGGCGGGCGACGCGCCGCGCGTCAAACTGGCAAAAATCGGCGCGCAGCCCGGTGGATCGATGATCACCAGAAAGGTGACCAGGGCCGATCCGAACAATTCGATCATTTGGCGGGGACGCTATTGTAGAGCACCTGGGCGTAGCGCGAGCCGGTCCATTCATAGACGCGGAAAAGATGGTCGCCGTTCTTTTCCACGCGCCATTCCCAGCCGAGCGACTTGTCGGCGGAATAGCCGCGGCCATTGTCCTCGGGCGTAGTGCGCGCCTGCTTGGCGGTGAGCGCCGGCGGCGCCGTGACGGGCGCGCCGGGCGCCTTGCCGCGGCACGACGCGCGCATCGTCTGCGGCTTGGCGCGGCGCGGCGGGAGCGCGGCGAGCGGCCCGCCATTGTCATAGACCCAGCTCCATTTGCGGCCGTCGCGCAGCCAGACCGTGGTGAAGGTGCCGTAGGGCTTGCCGTCGGCGGTCGTCGCAGGGCCGGTGTTGACCGCGGTCCGCCCGTCGCACGACACGAAGCTGCGGTCGGGCCACCAGCGGACCGATTGCGGCGGATCCTTGCGGCCCTTGAGGAAATCGCGCGCCCAGGTCGCCTGGGGCACGAACATCACCGCGTCGGTGTCGGCATATTTGCGAAATGCGCTCCACTGACCAATGCGGCGGGCGTCGGCGGCGAAGGCGCGTTCGGCATCGATGGCGGTGGGCAGCGAGGCGGCAGCGGCAAGCATCAGCGTGATCATAGGTTCTTCTCATAATGGAATTTGCCGCGCCGGGCGGCGGAAACGAAGGTGTTGCGGATGAGGCAGGCGATGGTCATCGGCCCGACCCCGCCGGGAACGGGGGTGATCGCGCCGGCAACTTCGCTGGCCGAAGCGAAGTCGACGTCGCCGACCAGTCCCGCTTCGGTGCGGTTGATACCGACATCGATGACCGTCGCGCCGGGCTTGATCCAGTCGCCCGCGATCATCCGCGGCCGCCCGACCGCGGCGACGAGGATATCGGCGCGGCGGACGACATCGGGAAGGTCGCGGGTGCGGCTGTGGGCGACGGTCACGGTCGCGCTTTCAGCCAGCAGGAGAAGCGCCATCGGCTTGCCGACGATATTCGATCGGCCGACCACCACCGCCTCGAGCCCCGAAATGTCTCCGCGCTCGGCCTTGATCAGCTTGAGGCAGCCGAGCGGGGTGCACGGGACGAAGCCATGAAGCCCGATCGCGAGGCGCCCGGCATTGACTGGATGAAAGCCGTCGACGTCCTTGTCGGGGTCGATGCGGGTGATCACGTTATTGGCGTTGATGTGCGCGGGCAGCGGCAGCTGGACGAGGATGCCGTCGACGTTGGCGTCGGCGTTGAGCTGATCGACCAGCGCGAGCAGATCGGCCTCGTTGGTGTCGGCGGGGAGGTCGTGGGCGAAGCTTTCCATCCCCGCTTCGGCGGTCGCCTTGTTTTTCGAGCGGACATAGACCGCGCTTGCTGGATCCTCGCCGACGAGCACGGTGGCGAGGCCGGGCGCGCGGCCGGTGGCGGCCTTGAGCGCGACCACCGCTAGCGCGATTTCGGCGCGGAGCGCGGCCGCGGCCGCTTTGCCGTCGATCCGCTTCGCGCTCATCCGCCGACGGAATATTGCATGACGACGCCGGCGAGCAGCTTTCTGATCACCTGAATCAGCAGCAGGATCACGAGCGGCGAAAAATCGATGCCGCCGAAATCGGGCAGCAAGCGGCGGATCGGGCGATAGAGCGGCCCGGTGATACGGTCGAGCGCGTTGAGGAAAGCGCGCACCCCGCCCGAGGAGGGGTTGAGGACGTTGAATGCGAGCAGCCAGCTCAAGATCACCTGGCCGATGATGATCCAGGTGACGACACTGAGCAGCAAATTGATGATTCCGACGATGGCGATGAGCATTTCGGCGGCTTAGCCGCGCCGCGCGGTAGCTGCAATCAGGGCGCGAAGCGCTCGGGTTGGGCCTCGGCGAGCACGAGCAAGAAATCATGCGCGTC
The DNA here is from genome assembly GCA_039928195.1 of Sphingomicrobium sp. Classification (GTDB taxonomy): domain Bacteria; phylum Pseudomonadota; class Alphaproteobacteria; order Sphingomonadales; family Sphingomonadaceae; genus Sphingomicrobium. Next base: position 3,489 of record JBDSTQ010000259.1, on the reverse strand, counting down.
GTCGGTCCATTCGGCGACCGGGGTCCAGCCGCCCGCAAGCAATTGCATGCGCGCCCCGCGCGGGCCGTATTTGTGGCTGTTCTCGGTGTGGATCGACTGGCCCGCGGCCAGCGCGAAGCTGTGACCGTCGATGGTGAAGGCAACGTCGCGGGTGGCAACGAGGTGCATTTCGATCCGCGACAGGATGTCGTTCCAGCGCGCTTCGTGGGCAAAGGCGTCGATCGCGATGTCGCCGCCAAGCTCGCGGTTGATGCGTTCGAGCAGATTGAGGTTGAACGCCGCGGTGACGCCCTGCTCGTCATCATAAGCCGCAACCAGGCGATCGAGCGGCTTGACCCGGTCCATCCCGATCAGCAGCCGCGCGCCGACGCCGAGCAAGGCGCGGAACTGGCGCAGCAAATCGGTCGCGCTGCGTGGCACGAAATTGCCGATCGTCGAGCCGGGGAAGAAGCCAAGCTTGGGCATTTCGGCGATCGCTTCGGGAAGATCGAACGGGCGCGCGAAATCGGCGACCACGGGGAGCACGTCGAGGTCAGGGAAGTCGCGCTGGAGTAGGTCCGCACTTTCCTTGAGATAATCCCCCGAGATGTCGACCGGAACGTAAGCCGCCGGGTGGACCGCCTCGAGCAGGATCGGGGTCTTGGTCAACGAGCCTGCGCCGAACTCGACCACCGCGCTGCCGGATGGAAGGCGCGCGGCGATCTCTGGCATCGTCCGCTCGAGCAATTCGGTCTCGGTGCGCGTCGGATAATAAGCCGGAAGCTTGGTGATCGCGTCGAACAGCTCGGAGCCGCGACGGTCGTAGAGCCAGCGCGCGGGGATTGCCGGAACGCTCGAGGCAAGGCCCCGCAGCACGTCCTCGCGGAACGCCTGCAATTGCGGATCAGGCGTCGCGAGCAAGGCGGAGCCCGGTGAATTGCCAGCGCGCGGAAGGCGGAAAGAAATTGCGGTAGGAGGCGCGGCTGTGCCCGCGCGCGGTCGCGCAGCTGGCGCCTTTGAGGACGAACTGCCCGCTCATGAACTTGCCATTATACTCGCCGACCGCGCCTTCGGCTGGAGCGAAGCCGGGGTAAGGCGAAAAAGCGCTCTGGGTCCATTCCCACACGTCGCCGAACAGCGCGCCGCCGGGGCGCGGAATGACCGCGCCGGCGGTGTCGAGCTGATGGCCGAGATGGGGGTCGGCACAGGCCGCGAAATCTTCCCACTCGGCTTCGGTCGGAAGGCGCGCGCCGGCCCAGCGGGCAAAAGCGTCGGCCTCGTAGAAGCTGACGTGTGCGACCGGCGCCGCTTGGTCGATCGCGCGCCGCCCGCCGAGCGTGAACAGGGTTGCGTCATCGTGCCAGTAAAGCGGCGCGCGGATGCCATCGCGCTGAACCCAGTCCCAGCCCTCGGATAGCCACAGCGTTGGCTTCGAATAGCCGCCGTCGGCGATGAACTCGCGCCATTCAGCGTTGGTGACCTTGCGCTGGCCGAGCGCATGACCGCGGAGAAAGGTGCGGTGACGCGGCCGCTCGCTGTCAAAAGTGAAACCGCCATCCATCGCGCCGATCTCGACGATTCCTTCGCGGCCGGGGTGGAAGGTCAGCGGCTCGGTCGCGAAGCAGGCCGGCGGGCCAAGTTCGCCATAGGCCGGCTCGGTCGGATTTTCGGCTAGCGTTGCCAGGATGTCGGTCAGGAACAGTTCCTGATGCTGCTGCTCATGCTCGATCCCCAGCGCGATCAGGTCGAACGCGGCCGGCGGCAGCGACGGCAGTGCGCGCTCGAGCGCAGCGTCAACATGCACGCGGTAGTCGCGCACTTCATCGAGCGACGGGCGGCTGATCATCCCGCGCCGCGGCCGCGCGATGCGTTCGCCCTCGGTTTCGTAATAGCTGTTGAAGAGGAAGGCGAAACGCTCGTCGAACGGCGTGTAGCCGCGGACATGGTCGCGCAGCACGAAGGTCTCGAAAAACCAGCTGGTGTGGGCGAGGTGCCATTTGGCCGGCGAGGCGTCGGGAAACGGCTGGATCGTCGCATCGGCGTCGCTCAGCGGCGCGGCGAGCGCGAGCGTCAGCGCGCGCGTCGCGAACAGCCGCTCGGACAGGCTGCCGCTCAGCTGTTGCGGGTCGCTCCGGGTTGCCACAGCACTTCGCCTCCCTGGGCCGCGGCGACATGCCGCGAGGCTACGAACAAATAATCGGACAGTCGGTTCAGATAAGCGAGCAAATGCGCGTTGAGGGCGTCTTGCTCGTTCAGTGCCACCGCCGCGCGCTCGGCGCGGCGGACGACCGCGCGGGCGATGTGCAGCGCGGCGACCGCGGCCGATCCGCTGGGCAGAATGAAGCTGGTCAGCGGCGGCAGCGCGTCATTGAGCGAATCGATGTCGCGCTCGAGCCGCGCGACCTGATCGGCGACGATGCGCAGCGCGCCGTCGATCTCGCCCGGGGTGGCGACGTCGGCGCCAAGGTCGAACAATTCGTTCTGAATGCGCTCCAGCGCGGCGGCGACCGAGCCGCCGTCGAGCGTCGCCATCGCCGCGCCGACCGCCGCATTGGCCTCGTCGACTTCGCCGATCGCCGCCATCCTCAGGCTCGCCTTGCTCACCCGGCTGCCATCGACCAGCCCGGCGCTGCCGGCGTCGCCGGTGCGCGTGTAAATCCGGTTGAGCCGGACCATTCAGCGCGATCCGGCGGCGAACAGGATCAGTGCGACGATCAGGATCGCGATCGCCTGAAACATCACGCGCTTGCGCATCCAGCCCTGCTGGACCTCGCTCGACCCGGCCTTGCCCGAAGCCATCGCGATGACCCCGCGGACGAGGACGTAAGCGGTGGCGGCCATCGCCGCGACGAGGAGAATGATGAGGAAAGTGTTCATGGCGTCTATCTAGGCGTCGGCGAAGCGAAAATCACCCGGGATGAATCCGGTACGCAGCTGGGCCGCAAGCGCGGGTCCGTCGACCCCCTCGGCGCGCAGCGCGCCAAGCGTCGGGGCGAGGTCGCGCTTGGCGAGGCGGCGGCCGTCGGCGTGGGTCACCAGCTGATGATGGAGATAGCGCGGCTCGGGCAGGCGCAGCAGAATCTGGAGCAGCCGCTGGACCGGCGTCGAGGGTCGCAAATCGGCGCCGCGAACGACCATCGACACGCCGTTCGCCGCATCGTCGACGACGCAGGCGAGGTGATAGGCGGCGGGGGCGTCCTTCCGCGCGACGATGATATCGTCGAAATCCTCGCGTGAACTGGCAAAGGCGCCGTCATTGGCCTCGGTCCACGTCGGCAGCCCGGCGAACGCCAGCGCCTTGCCACTATCGAGCCGCCAGCTATGCGCCACCGCGCGCCGTTTATCGGGATTGTCGGGCCGGTCGCGGCATGTGCCGGGATAATGGGCGGGTGCATCGCCGTGCGGCGCGGACAGCGCGGCGGCGATATCCGAGCGCGTGCAGAAGCACGCGTAAACCAGCCGCTGGGCGCGCAATTGGTCGAACGCCGCGGTATATTCGGCGCTACGTTG
>JBDSTQ010000258.1:0-11762 GCA_039928195.1 Sphingomicrobium sp. | reverse complement strand
GCGCGCCGTGCGCTCGGCGAGCACTTCAATCGGGGCGTCGAGCCAGATGGTGATCGCGCGGCTGTTGAGCAATTCGCGCGTGCGCGGATCGACATAGGCGCCGCCGCCGGTCGCGATCACCCGCACCGCGCCCTCGATCAACCGCGCGACGAGCCGCCGTTCGCCATCGCGGAAATCCTTTTCGCCATAACGTTCAAAGACTTCGGCGGCGCTGAGGCCAGCCGCGCCCTCGATCTCGGAATCGGAATCGACGAACGGCAAGCCGAGACGCTTGGCGAGGCGCCGGCCAACTGTCGATTTGCCCACTCCCATCAACCCGACCAGCACGACCGGCCGGTCGAGTCGCTTGCCCATGTCCATCACTTTTGAGGCTATACAGCGGCCGCCGAGGTCTGCAAAAGCGCCGCCTTACCGGCCGCGTTCGAACGGAAAACCATGTCGCGCATGATCGTGTTGATTGTCGTCGTCCTGCTGCTCCTCGGCGGCCTCTACTTTCTGTCGACCACGGCCAAGGAAGGCCCGACCCGGACGATCGAGGTGGACGTTCCCGCCGCTGGCCCGGAAGGTGGCAATGCGGCTTAGGGTCATTCTGATTGTCAGCGCGGCGGTGATTGCCGCGCTCCCGGCGATCGCGCAGCAGCCCGCGCCGGCGCCAAGCCCTTCGCCAACGACCTATCCGCCACGCCCGTCGATCGGCGGCCCGCCCGTCGCTCAGCCTCAGCCAGCAACGCCGCGGCCGTCGACCGCGCGGCCGAGCGCCACCCGCGGCCCCGATGAAAGCGCGATCGAGCAGCTGACCGCGGTCACGCTTCCGCCGCCGCCACCACCGATCGAATATCCGGGTTTCGCGCGGCGCGATCTGTGGACCGTCGGCGCGCTCGATCCGGCCGATGCCGGTCTCGGCGCAAGCCCGTGGCGCGGTGCCAGCGGCGCTTATCTGTCAACCTTGATGCGGCGCATGGAAACCCCGCTTGCCTCGCGCTGGGCGCACATCGCGCTGCGCGACGCGCTGCTCGCGCGGACGCGCGCCCCGCGCGAGGTCAATCCGGTCGACTGGGTCGCTGAGCGTGCCTGGCTGTTGCTGCGGATGGGCGAGGCCGATGCGGCGCGAATGCTCGTCGCCGGTGTCGATACCGACCGCTTTACGCCCAAGATGGTCCAGGTCGCGGTACAAAGCGCACTCGCCAGCGCGGATCCGTCGGCGCTGTGCCCGATCGAGAACGGGATTCGCAAATATGACCCCAATGTGCGCGCTCTCGTTTCGGCGATGTGCGCGTCGTTGTCGGGCGAGCCCGAAAGCGCTGCGGCACAGATCGACGACGCGCGGCGCCGCGGCCGCATCGGCGGGATCGACCTGACGCTGGCGCAGAAAGTCGTCGGCGCGGGCGCCAATACCGGCCGCTCGGTCACGATCGAATGGGAGCCGGTCGAACAGCTCAGCGCATGGCGTTTCGGACTCGCGACCGCGACCGGGATGACGCCGCCCGAACGCCTGCTCAAAAATGCTCCGCCGCGCCTGCTCGCTTTTCAGGCCCGCTCGCCGTTGCTGTCAGCGACGCAACGCCTCGATTCGGCCTTTGCCGCCGCCGGCCTCGGCGTATTTTCGTCGCAAGCGCTGACCGACCTCTATGCGTCGATTTACGATGCGACCGATCCCGACGCCTTGCCGAGCAGCGACGCGTGGCAATTGCGCCAGGCGTTCGTCGCCAAGAATGCCGACGCGCGCCTCTCCGCGATTCGCCGCGTGCTCGCGTTCGGCAAAGGCGCGCTACGCAAGGAAGGCGCGCGCGCGGTGGCGGGGCGGGCAGCGCTGCTGGTCGAGCCCAACGCCGCGCTCGACAAAGACGCGCCCGACCTGATTTCGGCGATGCTCGCGGCGGGCTATGACCGGGGCGCGGCGCGCTGGTCGGCTGCGGTGCGGCGCATGGATGACGCTGCCGCCGACCGCTGTTGGGCGATGCTTGCGCTTGCCGCCCCCGACGCCGACAGCGCCGACATCAGCTCGAGCCGCATCACCAGCTTCATCGGCCGCGACAAAAGCCGCGATAAATTGCGCAGCACTCTGCTTGTCGCCGGCCTCGCGGGCCTCGGGCGGATCAGCGAAGGCACCGCCAATTCGCTTAACCGGCGCTATGGCCTCGGCCTCGCCCGTCACGGCAATTGGACCCGGCTGATCGACGCTGCCGCGGCGCGCGGGCAAAAGGGGACCGTGTTGATCATGACCGGCACCGGTTTGCAGACGCCGCGCTTCGACGATGTTCCGGCCGCGAGCCTGTTTCACGCGATCCGCGGGCTCGAGCGGACCGGGCAGGATTTCCACGCGCGAATGATCGCGGCCGAGGCGCTGTCGAGGACGTGAATGGGGACGATCAGGCGCTGATCGACCGCTTTCTCGACATGATGGCCGCAGAAGCGGGCGCATCGGGCAACACGCTGGCCGCCTATCGCAACGATCTGGTGAAAGCGCGCGAAGTCCTCGGAAGCGATTTTGCCAGCGCCTCGCCCGACGACGTCTCGCGCCTCGGCGCTTGCTGGTCAGCGTTGGCACCGTCGACCGTCGCGCGGCGTTCGGCCGCCTTGCGCCGCTTTTTTGGTTTCCTCGTCGACGACGGGCTGCGCGACGACGATCCGTCGCCCGCATTGCCGCGTCCGCGCTTCGAGCGGCCATTGCCGCGGATCCTCGACGAGCGCGAGATCGAACGCATGTTCGAAGCCGCCGAAAGCCGCGCCAAAAGCGGCGAGTCCAATGCGCTGCGTAACCTCGCTTTGCTTGAATTGCTGTATGGCTCGGGCCTCCGCGCGAGCGAGCTGGTCGGGCTGCCGCGCGGCGCTGTGCGCCCCGGCCAGCCGTTCCTGATCGTCAGCGGCAAGGGCGGCAAGGAACGGCTGGTGCCGATCTCGTCCCGCGCGCAGGAGGCTGTCGCCGCATGGCGCGAGCAGCTCGCCGGTGACCGCCCGTGGCTGTTCCCCAGCGGCAAGGCGCATTTGAGCCGGGTGCGGCTGTTCCAGATCGTCCGCGCGATGGCCGCCGATGCCGAAATCGCGCCCGACCGGGTCAGCCCGCATGTCTTGCGCCATGCCTTCGCCACGCATTTGCTGGCCGGCGGCGCGGACCTGCGCGTGCTCCAGTCGCTGCTTGGCCACGCCGATATCGCGACGACGCAGATCTACACCCACGTCGACAGCGCGCGGCTGGTCGAGCTGGTCAATGCCCGCCACCCGCTCGCCGACCGCTCGCGTTGACCTCGCGCGGCGCGCCGCCTAGCTCGCCACGACATGCTGACCTACCTCGATTTCGAAAAGCCCATCGCCGAGCTCGAAACGCGCGTCACCGCGCTGCGCGAGACCGCGAGCAATGGCGCGATCGACATCGATGCCGAAGTCGCGCGGCTTGAAGCCAAGTCGGCCAAACTGCTGCGCGATACCTATGCGCGGCTGACCCCGTGGCAAAAGGCGCAGGTCGCGCGTCATCCTGAACGGCCGCATTTCAAGGATTATGTCGCGGGCCTGGCGACCGACTTCGTGCCGTTGTCGGGCGACCGCGCGTTCGCCGACGATCCGGCGATCGTCGGCGGACTCGGCCGCATCGACGGACGGCGGGTGATGCTGATCGGCCATGAGAAAGGCGACGATACCGCAGCGCGGCTGCGGCACAATTTCGGCATGGCCAAGCCCGAAGGCTATCGCAAGGCGATCCGGCTGATGCGGCTCGCCGACCGCTTCGGGCTGCCGGTGGTAACTCTGGTCGACACGCCGGGCGCGTTTCCGGGCGTCCAGGCGGAGGAGCGCGGCCAGGCCGAGGCGATCGCCCGCTCGACCGAGGAATGCCTTGCGCTCAAGGTGCCGCTGATTGCGGTCATCGTCGGGGAAGGCGGCTCTGGAGGTGCTGTTGCAATCGCCGCCGCCAACCGCGTGCTGATGCTCGAACATGCGGTCTATTCGGTGATTTCGCCCGAAGGCTGCGCGTCGATCCTGTGGCGCACCGCCGACAAGGCCGGGGAAGCGGCGGAAGCGATGAAGATCACCGCCGCCGACCTCCACGCGCTCGGCGTTGTTGACCGCGTGATCGATGAGCCGCTCGGCGGTGCGCACCGCGATCCGGCGGCTGCTGTCGACAGATTGAAAGGCGCGGTGATCGAGGAGCTCGACGGATGCGGCGCGCTTGGTCCCGACGAGCTGCGCGCCCAGCGCCGCGCCAAATTTCTCGCGATCGGCTGAGCGTCCGGCACAGGCGGAACTCGCGCCAGTCATTCCCCGTTCAACCACCTCCCGCTTAATCCCGCGTCGAGATCGCGGAGAGGTTTTAGAAATGCCCAGAACAATTTTGCTGCTGAGTGCTGCAGCGCTCGCTCTGACCCCGGCAGCTGCCCAACAGGGTGGGCGCCAGATCAATCCGCGCGATGTCGCCGAGGCACAGCGCGACAATCCCGAGATCGTGCGTGAACTGGGCGGCGCGGAAACCGGGCCGCGCGCGGCTTATGTCGAATCGGTCGGTCGCCGGGTCGGGGTGTTTTCGGGGATCGCCAATCCCGGCCAGGTGCTGCGTTTTACCACGCTCAACTCACCCGTCGAGAACGCCCTCTCGGTCCCCGGCGGCTATGTCTATGTCACGCGTCAGTTGATGGCGATCATGGACGATGAATCGCAGCTCGCCTTCGCGCTCGGCCATGAGGTCGGTCATATCGCCGCCAATCATGCTCGCGCGCGCGAAGCCTATGCCCAGCGCAACAATTGGCTCGGCGTGCTCGGCCAGGTGCTTGGCGCAGCAGTCGGCATCAACGGGATCGGCAACGTCATCTCGCAGCGCTCGCGGCTGCAGACTTTGAGCTTTTCGCGCGACCAGGAATATCAGAGCGACACATTGGGCATGCGATACATGATCGCTGCCGGGTATGATCCCGCCGGGGCCGCGGGCGTGCTTGGGGCGCTCAGCCGCGCGAGCGCACTGCAGACGCGCGTCCAGGGCCGGTCAAACCGCCAGGCGCCCGAATGGGCACTGACCCACCCGCTGAGCGAGAACCGGCGGCAGCGCGCGCTGGCCGCGGCGCAGGCCAGCGGCCGGCTCGGGACCGGAGTGCGCAACCGCGACGGCTTTCTGGCGCAGCTCAACGGCGCCTATTTCGACGACGATCCGGCGCAAGGCGTGATTGACGGAGCGACTTTCACCCACCCCGATCTGCGCATCCAGTTCACCGTGCCGCAGGGCTATCGCATGTCGAACGGCACCTCGGCGGTGAGCGTCGCGGGATCGGCGGGCAAGGCCGAATTCAGCGGCGGACGCTTCAGCGGACCGCTCGACGATTATATCATGCGCGTGTTCCAGGAACTGACCCAGGGGCAGATCCAGGTCGATGTTCCGCCGCCGCAACGCACGACGATCAACGGCTTGCCGACCGCCTTCACCACCGCGCGAGTGCGCTCACAATCGGGCGTGATCGATGTCACCGTAGTTGCCTATCAATGGGATCCGCAGCGGGTCTATCATTTCATCACGATCACTCCCGGCGGAACCGCCGCCGGGGCGTTCGCGCCGATGATCAATTCGGTGCGCAAGATCGGCGTTGCCGAAGCGGCGGCGATCCGTCCGCGGGTGATCGACGTGACGACGGTGCGGCCGGGCGACACGGTGCAGTCGCTGGCGGGGCGGATGGCCTATCGCGATTTCAAGCTTGATCGCTTTCTCGCACTCAACGGACTCGCGGCGACGACCCCGCTGCAGCCGGGGCAGAAGGTCAAGCTGATCGTTTACGGGCAGCGCCGCGCGTAAGCGGCGCGGCGCTAGGTGGCTTGCATCGCGTTGTTGATCTTGGACCACATGCCGCTGGTGCCGCCGCCGAGCATGGTTAGCCCGCCGATCATCGCGACTACGATGAGCGCGACTATCAAGCCATATTCGATCGCCGTAGCTCCGCGCTTATTGGCGCCGAGCGTGCGCAAATTCGTCCGGATAGCTTTCAAGCCACCCTCCTCTGGTCCACGTCCACCCCGCAGTTCTACGGTCGGACGGTTAACAATTCATGCCGGTAACTGCTTAACGGACGGGGCGGGCGGAGGGCATTGCGGAGTCCACGCGGCAAAGTGAAGGATTTCAAAGGTTTCGGTCGTGCGCTGCCCATCGCCCGCCGCGGTGAAAAATTCGCTGGCGGCGATTAAAGCGCGGCGCGCAAGTCCACGGCGCGGGCGCTGGACGAGGATATTGGTCGCCCCCATCGCGCGCAAATCGGCGATCAACCGGGCGAATGACGCGTAGCGCACGCGGACCCGGTCGACATCGACCACCGGGCGGACAAGGCCCGCGTCGCCAAGCAAGGGGGCAAGCGCGGCCGCCTCGATGCGCGGGTGGACGTGCGCCTGCGCTCCACCCGTCATGGCGTCGGCGGCGCGCATCGCGGCGCGAAGCTCGGGTAGGGTATCGCCGCCCGACATCGCGCCGATTAACAGGCCGTCGGGTCTGAGCGCCGCGGCGAGGGCGCGCATTACCGGCTGGAGCGCGTTGATTGTGTCGAGCGTGCCGATCGTGACGATGAGGTCGCAGGCGTGCGCCGCGAATGCCGGTTGTTCTTCATTGATGGACGAACCGCCGGCGGCCTCGGCGAGCAACGCGGACGGATCGTAAACCTCGAGGCTCCCGACCTTCGCGGCGAGCGCGTCGACCGGCCCGAGACAACCGATCAGCAGCGCTCGTTCGAACCGCCGCGGGATCAGCGCGAGCCGTTCGAGGATGTCGCTCAGCGCGCGCTCGAACAGGAACGGCTCGGCGCCCAGCCGCGCGGCGCGGTCGCGGCGCTGAATGCGCAAAGCGAGGTCGAACAGCTCGGTCATCGTCCCTGCTTGTGCGGCGCGCTCCGGCGCGCGACAAGGGCGGCGATGATCGCCAATACGCTTGGCGCGGCCGCTCTCCGGCTGCTCGATTTCGCGCTTCCGCCGCGCTGCGCCGGGTGCGGCACGATCGTCGGCGAGATGCACAGTTTCTGCTCAGATTGCTGGAAACAGGTGGAGTTCCTTGGTGATGCGGGCTGCACGATCTGCGGCCTGCCACTGCTGGCGACCGACGCGGAGTTGTGCGGACGGTGCCTCGCGCAGCCGCCGCGGATCGCGCGCAGCCGCGCTGCGGTGGCCTATGACGCGCTGTCGCGGAGCCTCGCCATCCGCCTCAAATATGGCCGCAAGGTCGGGATCGCGCGGACCATGGCGCGGTACATGGCGCCGCTCGTCGCGACCGGCGGCGAGCGCTTGCTGGTCCCGGTCCCGCTCCATCGCTGGCGGCTGTGGGGGCGCGGGTTCAATCAGTCGGTGCTGGTCGGACGAGAGATTGCGCGGCGCGTGGACATCGATTTCGACGCGTTCGCGCTACGGCGGACACGCGCCACGCCGCCGCTCAAGGGAATGAGCCAGCTCCAGCGGCGCAAGGCCGTGGCGGGGGCGTTCGCGGTGCGCAATAAGGGCGCCGTCGCGGGCAAGACGGTAATCTTGGTCGATGATGTGCTGACCACCGGCAGCACCGCCGAAGCGTGCGCCCGCGTGCTCCGCCGGGCCGGCGCCGCACGGGTCGAGCTAATCAGTTGGGCGAGGGTGGTGCGTCCCGCGCAGTTGATGCGTTAGGGGTCAAACACCGAAACGATCGAAGGAGGACCAAGCGCGCGTGGCCAAAGTCGAAATCTACACTAAGGCGACCTGCGGCTACTGCTGGCGGGCCAAGGAACTGCTCGCGCACAAACAGGTCGAATTTACCGAACATGCGGTCGATTTTGGCGGCCCGGTAAAGCAAACCATGGTCAATCGGGCCAAAGGGCGGCTGACGGTGCCGCAAATCTTCATCGACGAGCGCCATGTCGGCGGGTGTGACGATCTGCTCGCGCTCGAACGCTCGGGTGAACTCGATGCGCTGATCGGGGCGGCCAACGAATGACGCGGATCGCGCTGTTCCAGTCGACCACCGGGATCGATCCCGCGGCCAATGCCGCGAAACTGGTCGGGGCGGTGGCCGAGGCGGCGGCGGGCGGTGCGGAAATGCTGTTCACGCCCGAGATGTCGGGGCTGCTCGATCGCGACTCCGCGCGCGCCGCAAAGAATATCCGTGGTGAAGCCGATGACGCCGTGCTCGCGGCCGTCCGGGCGGCCGCGCGCGAATATGGCATCTGGGTGCAACTGGGTTCGCTCGCGGTGCGGGATGCGAGTGGCAAGGTCGCCAACCGCGGCTTCGTCATCGACCGCGAAGGGCAGATCAAGGCGCGTTATGACAAGATCCATCTGTTCGACGTCGATCTTCCCACGGGCGAAAGCTGGCGCGAGTCGGCGGTATATTCGGCGGGTGGCGGCGCGGTTCTCGTCAGCGGCACGCCGGTCGGCAAGCTCGGCCTGACGATCTGCTACGATTTGCGCTTCCCCGCTTTGTTCGCGCGGCTGGCCGAGGGCGATGCCGACGTGATCGCGGTCCCGGCAGCGTTTACCGTCCCGACCGGCAATGCGCATTGGCATGTGTTGCTACGGGCGCGCGCGATCGAGGCCGGACTGTTCGTTGTCGCCGCGGCGCAAGTCGGGCGCCACGAGGACGGCCGCGAGACCTTTGGCCATTCGCAGGTGGTCGATCCGTGGGGCGAAGTGCTGCTCGACATGGGCGATCAGCCGGGCCTCGGCTTTGCCGAAATCGATCTCGCGCGCATCTCCGAAGTGCGCGCGCGCATCCCGGCGCTGCGGCATCGCCGCGTGATCGGCGAATTGACCAGCGGCTGAATTGATCGCCGGCGCGCAAGCCTCTATTCCGGGGCCGGGCTGGCCCCGTAGCTCAGCAGGATAGAGCATCAGATTCCTAATCTGGGGGTCGCGCGTTCGAATCGCGCCGGGGTCACCAGTTGCAAAGGCGAAGACGAGAAATGGCGACCGACGACAGGATGATTCCGCAATCGCGCGCCGGGCTCGGCGAGCGGCTGTTTTCCGCGCATCCACGAACATTGGGGATGAGTTATGTCGTCCACGGCGTTGGCGCGGCGAAGATCGCCTTCGTGCTGATGGGCGCGGGCGTGGCCTGCCTGATCCATTCGATTGTGCCCGGCTGGTTTACCCAAACCGCGGGCAAGACCGTCAGCGACATTTATGGCGACATGCAGCGGCGCAAGGCCGGCGCGGCCAATCCGGAGCAATGGTCCGACTATGAAATCTGACGCGCCGGTGGCGATTGTCGGCGGCGGATTTTCGGGAACGATGGTGGCGGCGCACCTGGCGAGGGCCGAGGTCAAATCGATGCTGATCGACGGCAGCGGGCGAATGGGGCAGGGAACAGCCTATGCCACGCTTCAGCCGGCGCATCTGCTCAACGTCCGCGCCGAGGGAATGAGTGCGTGGCCCGACGACCCCCAGGATTTTGCCCGCCGTTTTGAACGCGAGGGCGGCGAACCGCGCGGCTTTGCGCAGCGCCAGATGTTCGGCACCTATCTTCGCGACATCCTCGCGGACGCCGTCGCCGCAGGTGCGGTTGAAACGGTCGCGGCGACCGTGACCTCGGCTTCGCGCTCGGGTGACGGGTGGACGGTCACGCTCGATGACGGTGTGCGGATCGCGGCACGAGCGCTGGTGCTGGCTACGGGTAATGAACCGCCCGACGATGTCGCCAAGGAAGAAACTCGTCGCTTCGTCGGAAATCCGTGGGGCGCGGCAGCGCAGGCGGCGGTCGCGGCGCTGGTCGCGGATGGCGGCGATGCGCTGATCATCGGCACCGGCCTGACCATGGTCGATCTGGCCCTGTCGCTCGACGCCGCCGGTTTTGACGGCAAAATTCTCGCGCTGTCGCGGCGCGGATTAATCCCGCGCGGTCACGCCGAGTTCGCGCCCGCGCCAGTCGCGCTCGACGCGGTCCCGGCGGGCAGCGCGCGCGCTGTGTTGCGCTGGCTCAGGCAGCGCGGTGCAACAAGCGGGTGGCGCGCGGCGGTCGACAGCCTGCGCCCCCATAGCGCAGCCTTGTGGCAGGGCTTCAATGTCGCCGAGCAGAAGCGATTCATGCGCCATGCGCGTCCATGGTGGGACGTTCATCGCCACCGCATCGCGCCCGAAGTGGCGGCGACGATCGCAGGAATGATTGCCGACGGCCGGCTCGAGATTGTCGCCGGGCGGCTGCTCTCGGTCACTGAGGAGAATGACGGGCTGAGCGTTGCCTATCGCCGACGCGGCGCGGCAGAAACGCGGCAAGCGCGCTTCGCTTATGGCTTCAATTGCACCGGACCGCTGCAGTCGATCGCGCGCACCACCGACCCTTTGCTGCGTTCGCTGCTCGATGCCGGCGAGGTCGTGCCCGACCAGCTTGGTATCGGGTTGGCGGTCGATAAGCGCTCGCGCGCATCGGACAGCGCAGCGCTGTGGGCGCTCGGTCCACTGACCAAAGGTCGCTATTGGGAGATTGTCGCGGTGCCTGATATTCGTGGCCAGGCGGCAGCGGTTGCCAGTGACATCGTGCAGGAGCTTGGACAATGAGCGGCAGTCCCGAGGATGGCGATCTGGTCGCGCCCGAACCCAAGGTGGCGGTGCCCGACGATGTCGCCGAAGCGGTGCGGACGTTGATCCGCTGGGCGGGTGACGATCCTGACCGCGAAGGGCTGCGCGACACTCCGCGGCGCGTTGCGCGGGCGTGGCGCGAATATGCCCGCGGCTACGAGGAAGACCCCGCCGCGCATCTCAGCCGCACCTTCGAGGAAGTCGGCGGCTATGACGAGATCGTATTATTGAAGGACATTCCGTTTCAGTCGCATTGCGAACACCATCTCGCGCCGATCATCGGCAAGGCAGCCATCGCTTATTTGCCGCACAACAAAGTCGTCGGGATCAGCAAGCTCGCGCGCGTGCTGCACGGTTTCGCGCGGCGGCTGCAGGTCCAGGAACGGCTCACCGCGCAAGTCGCCGATGCGATCTGGGCGCAGCTCCAGCCCAAGGGGGTCGCGGTGGTGATCGAAGCGAGCCACGCCTGCATGAGCGCGCGCGGCGTGAGCACGCCGGGCGTGCTGATGACCACCAGCCGAATGATGGGCACCTTCCGCGAAGATGAACGCAGCCGCCGTGAAGTGCTCGCCTTGATGGGTTATTAGCGCAGCGCAAATGCAGCGGGGCGGCCGCCATCGCTGGAAGCCGCCCCGCGCCCACCCCCAAGGAGGCGGGTTAAGCCTAAAGTCTTAAGCCGAAGCTTCGAGACTGTGCTTGATCTGGCTCATCTGATCGTGGCCCGACTTGACCGACTGGAAGGCCTGCTCGACGACCGTGCGGCTGTCGCTGCTCAGCGTGTCGCTACCCAAAGCGGTTTCGAACTTCTCCTTGAGATAATCTTCGCCGCGCTCGACCTCATTGATGATCGCTTTGTCGTCATTGCCGCTGATCGCGGCCTTCAGATCCTCGAACCGCTGATGCATGCTGCCGAGGAACGAACCATTGTCGTCGGGGTCGCCGCCGAGCTTGCGGATTTCACCGCGCAGCTGTTCGACCGACTGCTGGCGCTCGTCGGCGCGCTGGCGGAAAATTTCGCGGAACTGCTCGCTCTGGATGTCTTTGGCGCTGTTCTCATAACCTTTGACGCTATCGATCAGCGTTGCGGTGAGCGTATTGAGCGTGGTGATTTCGGCCGAATGGTCGTGATGCATGAATGCCTCCTAGGTGGTTGGATTCCCGCGCATTCAACGCATGAGAGGCCAAGGCGATGCCGTAGCCCGCGCGAAATCTGTGGGCTTCGACCCCGTAATAATGTCAGCTTGACCGTTCGGCGGGCACGCGGGAGCGAGTCGCCG
>JBDSTQ010000257.1:0-4446 GCA_039928195.1 Sphingomicrobium sp. | reverse complement strand
CAGCACGGAGCGCGGCATAATCCTGCGGCGGGATGACCCCGCCGGCGACGACCTTGATGTCGGCGCGGCCCATTTCGCGCAGGGTGTCGATCAGCTCGGGGATGAGCGTTCTGTGGCCAGCGGCGAGCGACGAGGCGCCGACCACGTCGACCCCCTCCGTCACCGCCAGCTCGGCGGTTTCGCGTGGGGTCTGGAACAAGGGGCCGGCGATGACCTCGAAGCCGAGATCAATGAACGCCGAGGAAACGAGGTTGGCGCCGCGGTCGTGGCCATCCTGGCCCATCTTGGCGACGAGGATTCGGGGTTTGCGGCCGAGCCGCTCGGCGACCGATTGCGTCGCTTCCTCTGCCGCTTTCCACCGCCCATCGCCCCGCGCCTTGCCATAGATTCCGCGCACCGGTTCGGGGCTGGTCGCATAGCGGCCGAACGCGCGCTCGAGCGCGTCGGAGATTTCGCCAAGCGTGGCGCGGGCGCGGGCGGCGGTAACGGCCAGGGCCAACAGATTGCGCTCACCCTGAGCTTGTCGAAGGGTGTTGCCCGGCGCTTCGACAGGCTCAGCGTGAGCGCTCTGCGGGGACTTTGCTGCATCACTAAGAGCATCGAGCGCCGCGCGCACCGCCGCCTCATCGCGCGCCGCACGCACCTGCTCGAGCCGCGCGATCTGTCCTGCGCGCACCCGCGCATTATCGACCTCGAGAAAGTCGTGCTCGGCTTCCTCCGCGAGGCGGTAGCGGTTGACCCCGACGATCACCGTCTCGCCGGTATCGACCTTCGCCTGACGCGCGGCGGCGGCTTCCTCGATGCGGTGCTTGGGCAGCCCTTCGGCGACCGCCTTGGTCATTCCGCCGTGCGCCTCGACCTCCTCGATCAGCGCCCAGGCTTTGTCCTCGAGCTCGCGGGTCAGCGCCTCGACATACCAGCTCCCGCCCAGGGGATCGGCGACCGCGGTGACGCCGCTTTCATCGGCGAGGATAAGCTGCGTGTTGCGCGCGATGCGGGCGGAGAAATCGGTCGGCAGCGCGATCGCTTCGTCGAAGCTATTGGTGTGCAGCGACTGCGTTCCGCCAAGCACCGCCGCCAGAGCCTCGATCGTCGTGCGGATGATGTTGTTGTACGGGTCCTGCTCGGTCAGGCTGACCCCCGACGTCTGGCAATGCGTGCGCAGCAGTTTCGATTTCTCCGAATGCGCGCCCAATTGCGTCATGATGCGCGCCCACAAGGTGCGCGCCGCGCGCAGCTTGGCGACCTCCATGAACAAGTTCATGCCAATGCCGAAAAAGAAGCTCAGGCGTGGCGCGAAGGCGTCGATCGCGAGCCCTTTGGCGGCGGCGGCGCGGACATATTCCATCCCGTCGGCGAGCGTGTAGGCAAGCTCCTGCACCGCGGTCGCCCCGGCCTCGTGCATGTGATAGCCCGAGATCGAGATCGAGTTGAACTTGGGCATTTCCGCCGCGCAATATTGGATGATGTCGGCGACGATCCGCATCGATGGTTCGGGCGGGTAGATGTAGGTGTTGCGGACCGCGAACTCTTTGAGAATGTCGTTCTGGATGGTCCCGGTGAGCGCCGCGCGCGGGACGCCCTGCTCCTCCCCCGCGACGATGAAAAAGGCCATGATCGGAAGCACCGCGCCGTTCATCGTCATGCTCACCGACATCTCGCCCAGCGGGATGCCGTCGAACAGCAATTTCATATCTTCGACGCTGTCGATTGCGACCCCCGCCATGCCGACGTCGCCCACCACGCGCACATTGTCGCTGTCGTAACCGCGGTGGGTGGCGAGATCGAACGCGACCGACAGCCCTTTCTGCCCAGCGGCGAGGTTGCGGCGGTAGAACGCGTTCGATTCCTCGGCGGTCGAGAAGCCGGCATATTGGCGAATCGTCCAAGGCCGCCCCGCGTACATCGTCGCGTAGGGGCCGCGGGTGTAGGGCGGCAGTCCGGGAAAACCGGGCGCAATGCCGGCAGCGTCCTCGGGGCCATAGACAGTGGCAAGGCGAATCCCCTCGATCGTCTCGCGCGACAGGTCGCGGCCCTTCGACTCCTTGGCGGCGAGGGTCTTCCAGTCTGATCGTTTCGGGAGGTCTGTCACCGGGCTGCACTAGCGGCTTCGAGCGCTGCCCCCAAGCCTCGGCGAAGCAAAAGTGATTCAATCTTACTGCGCCTACGGCGTTTCCATAATCTCGGTGAGGACACCGCCCATGTCCCTGGGGTGGACGAAGAACACCAATGTCCCGTGCGCGCCGATCCGCGGCTCGCCCAGCACGCGCGCGCCCTTGGCTTCGAATTCGGCTTTGGCGGCGTGGATGTCAGGGACCTCGAAACACACATGATGCTGCCCGCCGAGCGGGTTCTTCGCGAGGAATTTGGCGATCGGCGAGTCGGGCCCCAATGGCTCGATCAGCTCGATCTGGCTATTGGGCGCATCGACGAAGCACACGCGCACGCCCTGCGCGGGAAGGTCGAACGCCGGCTCATGCGGCTCCGCCCCGAACATCCGCGCGTACAACGCCAGGCTGTCCGCGATCGACGGCGTCGCCACGCCGATATGATTTAGTCTGCCCAGTTTCATGCCAATCACCTCACCCCCGCGAAGGCGGGGGTCCTGCTGCCTTCCTTCCCCTTCTGCCATGAAAAGAAAAGCGGGATTCCCGCTTTCGCGGGAATGACGGGTTAGGATTCAACAATAACGTCGGTGGTGACGCTGTTGGCGATGAAGCAGGCCTCGTGCGCGCGGTGATGGAGGTCGGCGAGCGCGGCGGCGTCGGGGGCTTCGCCAGTCCAGGTGATTTGCGGGCGCAAGGTGACGCCGGTCATCGCCATTTTGCCGTCGGCGCGCTTGCCGAGCTCGCCCTCCGCCTTGTCGACATAGGCCACGATGGCCCACCCGCCACGCCGCGCGAAGTCGAGGAAGAACAGCATGTGACACGACGACAGCGAAGCGATGAACGCCTCCTCGGGGTCGACCCCGGCTTCGTCCGACCACGGCAGCGGAACGACATGCGGGCTCGCGCTCGCGGGAACCACCGCCCCACCATCGAACGCCCACTCGTGCGCGCGGCTGTACTGGCCCTTGGCGAAGGCTTCGTCGGGCTTGGCGGCCCAGCGGATGGTGGCGGTGTAGGTGCTCATGATTTCGGTAGCCGCGATGGCCTGCTCCCCGACATTTCGATGATGGTTTCGATCCTGATCAACCGTCGTTCGTGATCGAGCAAATCCCGTCCGTCCTGTTTCACATCATCGGCAACGTTTTCGATCGCGCGTTCGAGCATTTCGACCCGCGATCGGAGGAGGATGACGCTCTCGATCGCCTTATAAGCATCGCCGAACGCGCTCACTCCGCCGCCCGCCGTTGGGCGCGCAGCTCCGTCAACTCAGTATGGGTCGCTTCGAGCGTGGTCACCATGCGGTCGAAGCTGGCTTGAATGGCCGGAAGGGCTTCGTTCAACTCGGCCACGAGGATTTCCATTTTCTCGTCGTCACCGAGTGGCGATTCCGCCATGTAATTCATCGTCGCTTCCCGAACGACATTACCGACGCTCTTGCCCCGCGATCTGGCGAACTCTTCGAGGGCCGCCTTCTGTTCAGCGCTGGTCAAATACGTCACGCGCTCAGTCTGCATCGGCCGACCCCTTCACATGTCATGATAATGTGTCGGCCGGTATGTTACAATGACCTTATCATGCGTCGTCCGAATAGAATGACGTGCGCGCAGTTATGCTCTCCTTGCGAGGGCTTGGTCGGGCTTCGCGGCCCAGCGGATGGTGGCGGTGTAGACGGTCATTTGAAACTCAAGGATGCAAGGTAAGCTGACGCAGCCAGCGCCATCAGCCAAAGCAAGACGTCAAGACCAATGACACCCCAAAACAATGTGTGATCGCGGTCGTATTCATCGAGACCGAACAGCCCAATTGGGACACGCGCCTGGCCGGTGTTTACCCCACGCCAAGCATTCCATCCGAAGATGCCGCTAATCCAAAAAAGCATCAAAGAGATTGGGATAGTCACAACGGGATGTTGTCGTGCTTTTTCCACGGGTTTTCCAGCTGCTTGTTTCTCAACTTCCGTAGCCCCATCGCAACGCGCCGCCGCGTCGAATGGGGCATGATCACTTCGTCGATGAAGCCCTTGCTCGCCGCCACGAACGGGTTGGCGAAGCGCTCCTCATACTCGCGCGTGTGCTCGGCGATTTCTTCGGGGGTCTTGCCGCGGAAGATGATCTCGACCGCGCCCTTCGCGCCCATCACCGCGATCTCGGCGGTCGGCCAGGCATAGTTCAAATCGCCGCGCAGATGCTTGGATGCCATCACGTCATACGCGCCGCCATAGGCCTTCCGCGTGATCACCGTGATCTTGGGAACCGTCGCCTCAGCATAGGCGAACAGCAGTTTCGCGCCATGCTTGATGATGCCGCTATGCTCCTGCCCGACCCCCGGCAGGAAGCCA
>JBDSTQ010000256.1:0-4236 GCA_039928195.1 Sphingomicrobium sp. | reverse complement strand
CGATATTGCTCAAGCGTGGTTTCCTCGGGGTCCGCGACGACCACGATCCCGGCGTTGTTGACGAGGATGTGAAGCCCGCCGAAGCGCCGCTCGGCCTCGCCGATCGCGGCGGTCCAGTCGGCTTCGGACGAAACGTCGTGTTTCACCGCGAAGGCGGCCTCGCCAATGCTTTGCGCGACCGCCTCGGCAGCATCGAGATTGATGTCGCACACCAGCACCTTGGCGCCTTCCTCGGCGAGCCGCCGGCAGCCCGCCGCGCCGAGTCCCGAACCACCGCCGGTAACCAGCGCTACTTTTCCTTCAACCCGTCCCATCGCCGACCAACTTCCCTTGCCTGTCACAGGCTCCTATTGAACCCGCAGGCCGCTTGACTTGTCAAAGTAAAAACAATCATGCTTGTTTTTTTCTGAAGCCCGAAAGGGGATTGAATGCCGCGCACAGCGCTTTCCGCCACCACCGCGCGCTCGCCCGCCGAGCCGACCCAGCAAGCGCTCAAAAGCGCCCAGACCCGCGTCCGGCTGATCGAATCGACGATCCGCTGCCTGGTCAAGTTCGGCTATGCGGGGACGACCACGCCCAAGGTCGCGAGCGAAGCCGGGCTGTCGCGCGGCGCGATGCTCCACCATTTCGAGAATGGCGGCGCGCTGATGCAGGCGACGATCGCCGAATTGCTCGACCGCCGGCTGCGCGCCTTTCGCCGCTCGGTCACCAGCCCGTCGAGCGACGTGCGGACGCTGGTTCGGACCTATTGGAAGCAATTGCTCAGCCCGGCGTTCGTCGCGTTCATTGAACTCGCGATTGCCGCGCGCACCGACTCCAGTCTGGCGCGCATTCTCGAGCCCGCGCAGGCCGAGTTCCGCGCGCGCTGGTATGATCTGGCGGTGCAATTATTCCCTGCCTGGCAACAGGACCGCAAAGCGTTCGACCTCGCCCTCGCGCTGACCCAGAACACCGTCGAGGGAATGGCGATCAACCGCCTGATCCATGGCTGCGACGAAGCGATGATCGATCCCGTGCTCGACAATCTGGAGGCGCAGATCGTGGCGCTACGGCCGCAGCCGAAGGTCTAGTCTTGGCCAGCGACGCCCCACTGGATGCCGCGGCGCAGGATTTCGCGGAAGATCGGATAGTCCCAGCTGCAGCGCTGCGGGTGCGGCCAGTAATTGCTCAGCGGGCGAAGGTCGTAATGGCCGCGGCAGTGGCCGAGCGAGCAATAGAGCACGGCGCCTTTCCGGAGCGAGCGCAGATACAGGATCGGCACATTCTGCGCGGGGAAATCGCCGCGCGCGAAGTCGGGGCAATCGCCGCCCTCGAACGCACTGTGCATCAGCACGTCGATGTCGGCGGTGACGTCGCACAGATAAAGTTCGTCGATGGTCGAGAAATCGCGCAGGCCGTTGGTCAGTGCATGTTCGCGAGTCACCGTGACTTTGAACGGGGCGATCGGCGGATGGCCGGTGAAGCGCGTACCGAGCAGACCCATGAAATCGGGAGCGTCATCGGGCGTCGTGACCTTGCCCGCATCGTCGAAGCGCAAAATGCTGTTGGTGCCGTGGAGCGCGAGCCAGCGCCCGCCGCGTTCGACAAAGGCGCGCAGCGCTTCCACCTCGCCGGGTTGCGGCATCAGGTCGCAGGTGTAGGTGATCAGCAAAGCGCATTCGGCGAGCCGCTCGGTGTCGGCGAAACCGGTCGTCACGCTGGTGCGCAGCTCGGGCGCTTCGGCGAGCAGTTTCAACAGCTCGAGCCGCGCAAAGTCGATGTCATGATATTTGCCCGCGGCAATCAGATGGACGTCGGTAGCGCTTCGCATCGGGCCTCCTTGCGCGCGAGACTAAGCTGATGGCGGGCCGCGGCAAGGGGCCGCTCGCAGGCGTCACAGTGCTCGACCTGACGAGCGTGCTGATGGGGCCATATGCGACGCAGATTTTCGCTGACCTCGGCGCCGATGTGATCAAGGTCGAGGATCCGCGCGGCGACACCACGCGGTTTCTGCCGCCGGGGCCGCAACCAGGGCGCGGCGCGATGTTCATCAACTTGAATCGCGGCAAGCGCAGCCTCGCGCTCGATCTCAAGCAGCCGGCGGCGCGCGCGGCGTTGCTGACTTTGGCGCGCGAGGCCGATGTGTTCGTCCACTCGATGCGCGCCGGAGCAATCAAGCGGCTGGGCCTCGATTACGCCGCGCTGCGCAAGGCCAATCCCGACATCGTTTACGCCAATCTCTACGGCTTCGGCCGCGGCGGCCGATATCGCGATTATCCGGCCTATGACGACATCGTCCAGGCGGCGTCGGGGCTGGCCGATCTGCAGGCGCGGCTAAATGGCGGCGAGCCGGCCTATCTGGCGACGGTGGTCGCCGACAAGGTTGCCGGACTGACCGCCGCTTATGCCATCGCCGCAGCTCTGTTCGCGCGTGAAAAGGGCGCGGGCGGGCAGGAAATCGAAGTGCCGATGTTCGAGACGCTGGCCAGTTTCGCTTTCACCGAACATCTCTGCGGCGCGTTGTTCGACCCGCCGCTGGGTCCGCCCGAATATCCGCGCGTGGTATCGCCCGAGCGGCGACCATACCGCACGCGCGATGGTTTTCTCGGGGTGATGATCTACACCGACCAGCATTGGCGCGCGTTCTTCGAAGCGATCGGCAATCCCGACTGGTCGCGCGACGCAATGTTCGAGAGCATCACCAGCCGGACGCACAATATTGGTGCGGTGCTCGGACGGCTGGCGGACGTTCTCGCCCAGCGTACCAACGCCGAGTGGATGGCGGTGCTGACCGCGGCGCAAGTGCCGGCGATGCCGATCAACAGCCTGACCGATCTGCTCGACGACCCGCATCTCGCCGACACCGGCTTCTGGGTCGAGCGCGACAGCGGCGACGGGCGCATGCGCTTTCCCGCGATCCCGACCGACTTCTCCGTCACGCCGGGCGAAATCGGCGACCCGGGCCCGGCTCATGGCGCCGACGGCGAAGACATTTTACGCGACGCCGGACTGAGCGCGGACGCGGTCGCCGAACTCAAGGCGTCGGGCGCGCTGCTCGGATGTTAAGCGGGCTCGAACAGCAGCAAAGCCTCATCGCCGGCGCGGTCGATGCGCGCGCGCACCGCCATGCCGATGTGCACCCGATCGGCGCCGACCACGCGGCTCATCACGCGCGGGCCCTCGGCGAGATCGACGAGGACGACATTGTAGGGCGCGGCCGGCGGGCGCGGGTGAACGATGGTCATCGAATAAACCGTGCCGTTGCCGCTTGCGCGCACCCACTCCCAGTCGCGGTCACCGGTGCCGGGCTCGGCGACTCGCGGAGGGAAGAAATAGCGGCCACTGGCGCGCGCGCGTTGCAGCCGAAATTCGCCGTCGGCGAGCGCCTGGCGCCAGATTTGCTCGGGGCCCATCGCGCGAATGTATGGGGCGCGCGATGAGCCGCGGCAAGACGGCGGTGGCCGGCGCGGCGACGTTCGGGATCGGCGAATGTGCGGGAACGTCGTCGCTCGAAATGGCGGCGAGCGCGGGGCTGCTCGCGCTCGACGATGCGGGGATCGCGCTGGCCGAGGTCGACGGGCTGTTTATCTGCTTGCCCGACGACATGTTCGCCGCGCTCAGCCTCGCCGAGCATCTCGGGCTGCGGCCCAAATTCACCGATTGCAACCGCACCGGCGGGTCGGCCCCGGTAAGCCATCTGATCACCGCGGCCGCGCTGCTCGAGGCGGGCGAGATCGATGTCGCGTTGCTGAGCTATGGCTCGAACCAGCGCAGTGCTGGCGGCGCCTTGTCGACCCCGGCGCGGCCGAGTCCGTATGAAGCGCCGTACCACCCCTTGTTTCCGGCCAGCGGCTATGCGCTCGCGGCGGCGCGGCACATGCATCAATACGGCACGACGCGCGAAGATCTGGCCGCGGTCGCGGTCGCCGCGCGGCAGTGGGCGAACGGCAATCCCGAAGCTTTCGCCCAGGGAGAATTGACGATCGACGATTGCCTCAATTCGCGGATGATCAGCAGTCCATTGGCGAAGAGCGATTTCTGTCTGGTCACCGATGGTGCGGCGGCGATCGTGCTGACCCGCGCCGACCGTGCCCGCGATTGCCGCCAGGCGCCGGTCGCTTTGCTTGGCGCGGCGGCGGCAACCTCGCACCACCATATCAGCAGCATGCCCGACCTGACCGTGACCGCGGCGCGCGAAAGCGGCGCGCGCGCATTTGCTCAGGCCGGCGTGACTCCGGCCGAGGTCGATGTCGTCCA
>JBDSTQ010000255.1:0-3085 GCA_039928195.1 Sphingomicrobium sp. | reverse complement strand
AGCGCGACCGACATCCGGACCCCGGTCGCATTCGCCGCGATCAGCAGCGCGGCGAGCTTGGGCGTGTCGTTGACGCTGCGCGCGAAGCAGATCGCCGTCGCCGACAGGATATGGACACGGTCCAGCAACAGCGGCACCGACAGACGGATTATCGGCGAAGGCAAGCGGTCGCAGTCCGCCTTTTGCGCCAGCACAATAACCGGCGATGGGCTCACGAACCTGAGTCCTGTCCCGTCAGCGGTTACGGCGGCCACCGAACCGCCAATGCAGACGCAATCGAGCGCGACCGCCCGGCGAGTCTTGATGTAAAGATAGGCGACGAGCCCAAGCGTGGCCGCGAGCAGCGGACTGATAAGCAGCGGCAACACAAAGCCACTTCCCAGAGCTCCAAGGTCGATCCCGCTGCTGCTCGCCATCACTCCCGCGCCGATCAACCCGCCGAGCAAAGCGTGGGTGGTCGATATCGGCATGCCCACGCGGGTCGCGATCATGACCGTCGCCGCGGCCCCCAATCCGGCCGAGGTGACGAAAGCGGGATCGGCCACCACCGTATCGGGAACGAGACCCTTGCCCGAGAATCGCCGGACCAAGTCCTGCGCGAGGAACAATGAAATCACGCTTCCGCCACCCGTGGCCAGCGTCGCGGCGAAAAGCGCTTTTCGATAATGGAGCGACTGCGAGCCCCAGACGGTGGCAAAGCCCTTGAAATTGTCATTGGCGCCGTTGGCGAAGGCAAGGAACAATGCGCTGAAGGCGAGGAGCAGGATCATCGGCAGTCGCCAGAGGTTTCTCGATTGGCGACGGCGCGGGCACCATTCAGCAGTTCGTTCGAGCCTTGCTGCGTCCCGCCAAAATGGAGTCGGCCGCTTTCCAGGTTCATGCCCGGCTGTCCCGGCGTCGAAGGAGAGGGTCGAGCGACCAGCGATCCTCATCCCGAAACGCGAGCACCACCAGTGTCGCCGCGGCGATCGTGATAGACGGGAAGAACAGAATCTGGCTGCTTTCCTTGTCGAGCAGATACAGGCCCATCGGGTCGAGCAGATATCGCCAAAGGACCAACGCGCCCGGGATCAGGATGAGCGCCTGAAGCGGATAAGCGAACCGGCGCAGCAGCCCCATCACGACCAGCAATCCGACGACAATCTCGACAACGCCGAAAATAATCTGGATCGTCTGCATGCCCAAAAAGCCGGAATAATATTTTGTGGCGAGTCCCGGCCCGGCGGCGGGAGACATGACGCGCAAGGCGCCCCACAAGACCAGCAAGAGGCCGGTCCCGATCCGCAAAAGTAGCAGTGATCCGGATTTGAAAGCGCTTCTGTCGAACATGGTTACAGTGTCCTTGCCGCAATGATAGGGCCGCCACTCCCTTGCTGCACCAGCACCGCGCTGCGGTACGCCCGATTGGGCGACGGCGGAACGGCGAAGGAAATTGCCGCGCCGCGCCACCGTCCGAGGGTCTGCAAAGAACGCACTATGTTCCGGTGCGGCAGCGTCCGCCCGCCGTTTTCACCAGCCCGGATCGGGACGTTGAGGACGCGCGGATCGTAGCGCACTAACCACACGATCGCTGGCTTGGCCGCCGCCATGCCAATGGATACCCGTCCTGCGCTGCCGACAATGGCCGGACCAGTTGCGCCGCGGTCATAGCGCCGCGCGAAGGCGATCACTTGATCGCTCCGGTTGCCGACCATGACGCCACGACCGTTGACGATCATCTGCGGGGTCGAGACGTTGCCGCGACCCGCGGACTTTGCATAATCCCATTGGCGTTGGGTGAAGGCAGGCTGGGCGAAAATGTCCTTCCAGCCAAGCTGGTCCCAGTAAGTGACGGCGAAGCTCAGCGCGAGAACATCGGAGCGCCCGGCGATTGCGTTGAGATTGGCGTTGGCAGGAGGACAGGACGAACAGCCCTGACTCTGAAACAGCTCGATGACCGTCGGATGTTCGAAATCGGCCGCAACCGCGCTCGTGCCCTGACTGACGGTCAGTGCGGCGGCCACCAGCAAAGCTGCAACGAAACGGGTGCGGGCCATCATGTGTCTCCAAACAAACCGACTATGGCCCGGTTCGCTGAAACTTGGGTAAGGTTACGCGGGGCGCAACATTGGCCGTTTCAGAAGCGCGGTCAGCCCGACCACGATGATGATGGCCGCAACATGCACAGCGAGATCAATTAATGTGACCGCGAATGGATGGAAGAATTGAAGCAGGAAGGCAGCGAGTGCGGCGATACCCAACCCGCCGAGTGCAGCAACCGGCAACGGATCGATCGGCGCCGCGCGAGACAGCCGCCAAACAACAGGTGCGCCAAGAAGAAAGCTAGTCGCGACAATGAAAGTGAAGCAGTTCGCGCTATGCCCGAGCTCCCACCCGGTCGGTCCGTTTTGAACGAGTTCGCGGTAGCAGCCCGCACCGCTCAACAGCAGCCAAGCGGCGAACGGCACCAACGGTGCGCCAAGCCAGTATCGCGACCGTCCTGGGACAGCCAGGAAGAAAGCTCCGGTGATTGCCAAAATCCCGGTCATCAGCATGGCCGACATCTCGAACACGACTAGGGTTGCCCCGCCCGGTCCCCGCGACTGCAACGGGTCGGACTCTCTGAGTAGCATAAACGTGAGGCCGCTAAGCAGCGCCATCGCACCTAGAGTTACACCTGCCCGCGCCAATGGCGGCGCCAGCGGGGCAACCGGCTTCACATTGCTGCTCAACAGGTCGATCAACTCATCAGTCGGGCGGTTGATCATTCGACGTCATCCTGATTGGTGGCAAGGCGCATGCGTTTGATCGCCCTGTGGATATTGACCTTGAGCGACGCCACGGTTTGGCCGGAGACGGCCGACGCTTCGACCAGCGACATCTCCTTCAGCTTTACCAGCTCCAGGGCTTCCTTTTGCCGCGGCGACAGCTCGCCCATCATTTTTGCCAGCTGCTTCGCATAATCTTCGCCTCCGCTCCTGTTCGCATCAGGCTCGGCAAAGGTTTCATAAGCAATTGGATCGTGGACTTCGCGCCCAGCCCCGCGGCCTCGCTTGCGCAACGAGTCAATCGACCGGCGAGCGGCAATCGCAGCGAGCCATGGCGC
>JBDSTQ010000254.1:0-8653 GCA_039928195.1 Sphingomicrobium sp. | reverse complement strand
ATTTCCGCTTCCGGTCCGGCGAATCGCTGTCCGAGCTTCGGATGCACTACACGACGCTTGGGCAGCCGCGCCGCAACGCCGCGGGACAGATCGACAATGCGGTGATGGTCCTTCACGGCACCGGCGGCAGCGGCGCGCAATTCCTTCAGCCGCAATTCGCCGACGCGCTCTACGTTCCCGGCCAGCCGCTCGATATCCGGCGATATTTCATCATTCTGCCGGACAACCTTGGTCACGGAAAGTCGGCCAAGCCTTCCGACGGGCTGCACATGCGCTTTCCCAAATATGACTATGACGACATGGTTGCGGCGCAGCGACGAATGCTGAGCGAGGGGCTCGGGGTGACGAGGCTGCGGCTGCTGATGGGCACGTCGATGGGCTGCATGCACGCGTTCGTGTGGGGCGAGACATCGCCCGACTCCGCCCAGGCGCTGATGCCGCTGGCGTGCGAGCCGGTCGAAATCGCGGGATTGAACCGGATGTGGCGCCAGCTGGCGATCAACGGGATCAAGAGCGATCCGGCGTGGCGGGGGGGCGAATATTTCGGGCAGCCTCTGCTCGGTCTGCGCACGGCACAATCACTGCTGTTCGTCGCCGGGGCCGCGCCCTTATATTATCAGAAGCAATATCCGGCGCGGCCCGCGGCGGGCGCGTTCGCCGAGGAAAGGGTGACGGCGGCGCTGGTCAAGCTCGACGCCAACGACTTCATCTATCAGCTCGACGCGTCGCGAAATTATAATCCGTGGCCACGACTTGAGGCGATCCGCGCGCCGGTGACGTGGATCAATTCGGCCGACGACTTCATCAACCCGCGCAATCTTGGTTATCCGCGCGTTGCGGTGCGGCGGATGAAGAATGCACGCTTCCGGCTGATCCACGAGAGCGCCGAGACGCGCGGCCACAGTACGCATACGTGGGCGAAATTCTGGTCGGTGGATCTCAGCGCGCTGCTGGCGCGCTCGGCTCCACATCGTAGGACGAAACATGGTTCACGCTGATCCGCCATTGGCCGCGCGTCTTGCGGAATAGCCGCGTGTTGACACCCTCGGTGACGCGGCCGGTGCGGATCAGGCGGTAGCGGCCGATCAGCATCGCCGCGTCGGGGGCGAGCAAATCGACCTTCATCGCATAGAAATGGAGCTTGCCGCGACGTCCCGCGTCGCCGCCATAATCGCGGACATAATGGTCGAGCGTGCCTTGCCAGCCGTCCTGGAACTTGCCGCCCGAAACGAAGGTCACGCCGGGGTTCTGGAAGCCCGCCATATAGCCGCGGAAGTCACCGCGATTCCACGCCGCCTCCATGCGCCCGACAACGGCGAGGATCGCGGCACGCTCGTCGGCGGGGCGTGCGGCGGCGGGGCCGACGGGCAGCGCCAGGAACATGAGGAAGGCCATGATCATGCGCATTCGGCTCTCCGTCGGGACGCGCTAAACGCATAGAGAATGAGGCCCGCCGCGGCGAGCCCGCCAAGCGTGATCCAGGCGATCGGCTCGGCCTGGGCGGCGAGCCACAGGCACGCGGCGACCGCGGCCAGCGCGAGGATCAGCCACGCCGCTCCGACGCCGCCGCGCAGAAGTGTCGCGACGGTCACGCCGTAAACGACGATCCGCGACAGCGTGCTGACCACCGCCAGCCAGACGAAGCCGCCGCTGAGCGCGAGCGCGGCGGCGAGCAGGCCGAGGAAAGCGATCGAATTGGCGGGGGTGGCGAAGCGCGGGCTGATCGCGCCGAACCAGGCGGGCAGGTCGCCGCGCTCGCCCATCGCCTGCGTGACGCGCGGGGTCGCGGCGAGGTTCGAATGGAGATTGCCGGCGAGCGAGGCGAGCGCGGCAAAGGTGATGATCGCCGCGCCCGTGGGCCCGGCGACGGCCGCGCCGAGGTCGAGCAAGGGCGCGGTGTGGTCGCTGGCGCCGTTCGGGAGCCCGGCGACGAAGGCCAGCTGGACGAGGAAGAACAGCGCGGCAGTGGCGGCGACCGTAGCGATCAGCGCGCGCGGGATCGTCGCGCGCGGAGCGACGGTCTCGCCCGCGGTGGCGGTCGAATTCTCGAACCCGATGAACGCGTAGAGCGCGAGCAGCAGGGTTCCCTCGAACTCTCCGAACTGCGGCAACGGGCCAGGCGCGGGGAGGCCGTTCAGCACCAGCGCGGCAATCGCCAGCACGATCAGTGGCAAGGCCTTGAGCAGGGTCAGCCCGGCGAGCAGGCGCAGCGAGCGGCGGACTCCGGCGATGTTGATCATGGTCAGCGCGCCGACCATGATCAGGATGAGCGAGGCGCGGCCAATGCCGCTGCCGAGCGGCGCCCACCAGCGCGCGGCATAAGCCGCGAGCACCACGGCGTTGGCGGCGAAGGCGGCGGCGCGCGACACATAATAGACCCAGCCGAGCTCGAACCCCGCGAGCCGGCCGAACGCCGCGCCGTGCGCCGCGGGACCGCCATTGCCCTCGAACGCCGCGACCGCACGGGCATAAGGCACCGCGATGAGCAGCAGGAGCAGCCCGGCGAGCGGGAAGATGTACGGGCTGAACGCGCCGAGCTGCCCGGCAAG
This sequence comes from Sphingomicrobium sp., assembly GCA_039928195.1. GTDB lineage: Bacteria > Pseudomonadota > Alphaproteobacteria > Sphingomonadales > Sphingomonadaceae > Sphingomicrobium. Next base: position 6,104 of record JBDSTQ010000254.1, on the reverse strand, counting down.
CGTCGCGGGAAGCGCGAAGATGCCCGAACCGACGACACTGTTGAACGACAGCAGAAGCGCGCCGCCGAGCCCGATCCGGCGGACCAGGCGCGCGCGCTCATTCACAGCTGGAATTGGCCGACGATCACTGTCTGGCAGCGGCCACCGAGGATCACGCGGTCGCCCGTGAGACGGCAGTGGAGCAGGCCGCTGCGCTTGCTTGCCTGAACTGCGGAAAAGCTCTCGCGGCCGAGACGCTCGGCCCAAAAGGGCACCAGCGCGGCATGCGCGGCGCCAGTCACCGGATCCTCGTCGATCCCGTGATAAGCGGCGAACACGCGGCTCGCGATGGCGTGCGTGTCGCCCGGCGCGGTGACGATCACTAGCCGGTCGAATACGCGCAATTTGGTGAAGTCGGGGCGAACCGCGCGGACCGCGGCTTCGTCGTCGAGGAGGACGATGACGCTCGCGCTGCCGCCGTCGTGGACGAAGGTCGGGCCGCTGACTCCGAGTGCTTCGTGGAGGCCGGAGAGTTCGCCGGGCGCGACCGCGAAGGCGGGAACATCAAGCTCGACCAGATCGTCGGCGCGGGTGACGGTGAGGATTCCCGAACGGGTCGCGAACCGCAGCGGCTGGCCGGTGACGAGAATGTGCCCGGTGGCGAGGCTGGCATGGCCGCACAGATCGACCTCGGTGGTCGGGGTGAACCAGCGCAAGTCATAATCGGCGTCGGCGCGAGCGCTCGGCACGGTAAAGGCGGTCTCGCTGAGATTATTCTCGGCGGCGATCGCCTGCATTGTCGCATCGTCGAGCCAGCGGTCGAGCGGCATCACCGCCGCCGGATTGCCGGTCAGCGGGGCGTCGGCCGCGAACGCATCGACCTGGAAGAATGGCAGGCTGGTCATGTCGCGCGCTCGGTCAGGTCGGAGGACAGCAAGGTCTCGCGGTCTGTCTGGCCCTCGGGGTCGACGTGGATCAGGATTTCGGTCCCGGGAAAGCGCGTCTGCAGCGCTTCCTCGGCGACATCGAGGCGGTCGTGCGCTTGCTGCACGCTCCAGTCGCCGGGCACCCAGACGTGGAACTGGACGAAGCGCAGCGTGCCGCTTTTGCGCGTGCGCAAATCGTGGAGCCCGGCGAGTTCAGGAAATTCGGCGGTCGCGGCGAGAAATTCGGCGCGTTCTTCCGCCGGCCATTCGCGGTCCATCAATTGGTGAACCGCTTCGCTCGACGCGCGGAACGCGCCCCACGCGAGCCACAAGGCGATGAGGATGCCGAACGCCGCGTCGGCGCCGGCGACGTGCAGCCACTGGTCGAGCACCAGCGCCACGATCACTGCGCCGTTGAGCATCAGGTCGGACTTGTAATGGACATTGTCGGTGCGGATCGCGATCGACCCGGTGCGCGCGATCACGCGCCTCTGATACCACAGCAGGGCAATTGTCGCGGCGATCGCAAACACCGACACCGCAATGCCTAGCCCCATCGCTTCGGTCGCGCCGCCGTTGATCAACCGGTCGACCGCGCGCCACGCGATGCCGACTGCGGAAACCGAGATGAGCGCGACCTGCGCGAGCGCGACCAGGGCCTCAGCCTTGCCGTGCCCGAAGCGGTGATCGTGGTCGGCGGGGGCGGCGGCGATGCGCACCCCGGCAAGCGTGGTCAGGCTGGCGAGCACGTCGAGCGCGGTATCGGCGAGGCTGCCGAGCATCGCGGTCGAATCGGTGACATAGGCCGCCCAGCCCTTGGCGATCAGCAACACCAGCGCGAGGCTAACGCTGGCGAGCGCAGCGCGGGTCGCGAAGCGCGAGTTGGTGGCGGCGTGCGCGGCGCTGGTCATGGGTAAAGCAGCCCTTCGCTCCAGCCGGCGCCGTCTCGCGTGAACAAGCGGCGCTCGTGGAGGCGGTGCGCGCGGTCGAGCCAAAACTCGATGCTATCGGGGATCACTCGGTAGCCGCCCCAATGCGGGGGTCGCGGGACATCGCCGCCGTCGAAGCGCGCGGCGGCGGCGGCGAAAGCTTGTTCGAACACCTCGCGCGATGCGAGCGGGCGCGACTGGTCCGACGCCCACGCGCCGAGCTGCGAATCGCGGCTGCGGCTGGCGAAATAAGCGTCGGCTTCGGCCGCGGGCACGCGCTCGACCGCGCCTTCGACGCGGATCTGACGGCGCAGCGACTTCCAGTGGAACAGCAAAGCCGCGCGGGGATTGGCGGCGAGGTCGTGACCCTTGGCGCTGTGGTCGTTGGTGTAAAAGGTGAAGCCGCCGGGACCGTGACCTTTGAGCAGCACCATACGCACCGCCGGGCGGCCGGCGGCGTCGGCCGTCGCGAGCGCCATCGCCTCGGGGTCGTTGGGCTCGCTCGCGCGCGCCTCGGCGAACCAGTCGTCGAACAGGGCGAAGGGGTCAGTCATGCGTCATCGCGCATAGGCTTGGCGCAAGGCGCGCCGCAACCCATCTGGTCAGGCGCAGAAGCTTCCGGCATGGAGCGGCATGGCATTCGACCTCTACCAGCGGCTCGGCATTCAGCGCGGCGCCAGCGAAGCAGAAATCAAGAAGGCATATCGCAGCCTCGCCAAACAGCTTCATCCCGACCGCAATCAAGACAATCCCAACGCCGCCAAACGCTTCGGCGAGATCACCCAGGCCTATGATGTGCTGTCCGACAAGGACAAGCGCGGACGCTACGACCGCGGCGAGATCGACGAGGAGGGCAATCCCAAGTCGCCGTTCGGCGGCGGCGGCTTTGGCGGCGGGCGGGCGCCGGGCGGCAACGCGCGCGGCGGCGGCGGGCAGCCCGGCGGGGGGTTCGACAATTTCAATTTCGGCGGTGCCCCCGGCTCGGTCGATCCGGCGGACTTGAGCGATTTGTTCGAAGGCCTGTTCAACAGCGCCGGCGGGGGCGCTCGGGCGCGGCAAAGCGGCGGCGGTTTCTCGGGCTTTCGGCAAAAGGCACGCGGGCCGCAGAAAGGCGCCGATCTCGCCTACCGGCTCAAGATCCCGTTTACCGACGCGGTCGCCTTGAAGTCGCAGCGGATCACGCTTGGCGATGGCAAGACGATCGACCTCAAGCTGCCCAACGGGGTCGATCAGGGGAGCAAGATCCGGCTTGGCGGCAAGGGCGCGGAAGCGCCTGGCGGGCGCGGCGACGCGATCGTCACGATTGAGATCGCGCCGCATGCGTTCTTCACCCGCGAGGGCAAGAATATCCGCCTGCTGCTGCCGGTCACGCTCAAGGAGGCGGTGCTCGGGGCGAAGGTCAAGGTGCCGACGCCCGAGGGGCCGGTGATGCTCAGCGTGCCCAAGGGCTCAAGCTCGGGCAAGGTACTGCGCCTCGCCGGGCGCGGCTTTACCGGCAAGGACGGCAAGCGCGGCGATCAATTGGTCACGGTCCATGTCGAGCTTCCCGCCGACGACGCGGAATTGCGTGCGTTCGCCGAAGGCTGGAGCGGCGGCGGTAACCCGCGCGCGGGCCTTGGTGTGTGAGGCTTTAGATGCGCGACAATAGTCCCCAGTCGCCCGAGGCGCGGCGCAAGCGGCTGGCGAGCATGCGCGCGGCATTCGGGCCGCAGGTGCAGGAGAAATTAAAGCCGCGCGTGACGATCATGGAAATCGTCAAGCGGGTCGGGGTCGGAGTGTATAACGACGGCTTCATCCACGCCGGCAATCTCGCTTATCTGTCGATCCTCGCTTTATTCCCCTTCTTCATCCTCGCTGCCGCGGTCGCGCATTTGTTCGGCCAGAGCCAGGACGCGCAGCTGACCGTGATCAACATCCTGCGCCGGCTGCCGCCCGATGTCGCGGCGACGCTGCGCGAACCGGTGTTCGAAGTGCTCGACGCGCGCACCGGGCCGTTATTGTGGTTCGGCGCGCTGGTCGGACTGTGGACCGCGGCAAGCTTCGTTGAGACCATCCGCGACATTTTGCGCCGCGCTTACGGCGTCAAATTCTGCGCGCCCTTCTGGGAATATCGCTTGTGGTCGATCCTGCTCATTTTGGGCGCGGTAGTGCTGCTGATGATCGCGTTTGCGGCCAGCGTTGCGTTGAGTTCGGTGAGCGCCGCGGTCGCCGCCTGGTTCCCCGCCGCGCAAGGGCTCGCGACGCGGCTTGGCGTTTATCGCGTGGTCCCCGGCGCGACGCTGTTTTTCACCTTCTACGCATTATTCTATGCGCTGACGCCGTCGCGCTATCGCCGCCCGGGCTGCCGCAAATGGCCCGGAGCGATGTTCATCACCGCCTGGTGGCTGCTGACCGTCGCGCTGCTGCCCGACGCGATCGGGCTGATCGGCGGCTACAGCATGACCTATGGCAGCCTTGCCGGAGTGATGATCGTTTTGCTGTTCTTTTTCGTCATCGGGCTTGGCGTCGTCACCGGCGCCGAGCTTAACGCGGCGCTGGCCGAAAGCGGCGCCATCGCGCTAAAGGGCGAGGTCTATACCGGGCCGTACACCGACGTGCTCGAGGTCGAGGAGCCGCAGCCGGGCGAGGATGTCCAAGCCGAGTTGCAAACCGGGGGGGCGTTACTTTGAATGGACCGATGAGCGGATTGATGGCGGGCAAGCGCGGGCTGATCATGGGGCTTGCCAATGATCGCAGCCTGGCGTGGGGGATCGCCCGGTCGCTCGCCGACCACGGCGCCGAGCTCGCTTTCTCCTATCAGGGCGAAGCGCTCGAAAAGCGCGTGCGCCCGCTCGCCGAGCAGGTCGGCTCGGACTTCCTCGTCGACTGCGATGTCAGTTCAATGGACGCGCTCGATGCCGCCTTCGCGCAGCTCAAGGAGCGTTGGGGCGGGCTCGACTTCCTCGTCCACGCGATCGGCTTTTCGGACAAGAATGAGCTGCGCGGTAAGTTCGTCGATACGTCGATGGACAACTTCCTGATGACCATGAACATCTCGGTCTACAGCTTCGTCGCCGCCGCCCAACGCGCGCGGGCGCTGATGAAGCCCGGCGGAGCGATGGTCACTTTGACCTATTACGGCGCGGAAAAGGTCATCCCGCATTACAATGTGATGGGGGTCGCCAAGGCCGGGCTCGAGGCGAGCGTCAAATATCTCGCGATGGACCTCGGCCCCGAGGGCATCCGCGTCAACGCCATCTCCGCCGGCCCGATCAAGACTCTCGCGGCAAGCGGCATCGGCGACTTCCGCTACATCATGAAGTGGAACGAATATAACAGCCCGCTCAGGCGCAACGTGACGATCGAGGATGTCGGCGGCGCGGGACTGTATCTGTTGAGCGATCTGGCGAGCGGCGTGACCGGGGAGATTCACCACGTCGACGCGGGGTATAATGTCGTGGGGATGAAGGCGGAGGACGCGCCGGATATCGCGACGGTTTGAATCAGTCCCTCGTCTCCCCCGCGAAGGCGGGGGTCCCGCTTCGAAGGCGGCATAACTAGCGGGATCCCCGCTTTCGCGGGGATGACGATTATCCCGCGAACGGATCTCTCACCAAGATCGTATCCTCACGCTCTGGGCTCGTTGACACCAGCGCGACCGGACAGCGGATCAATTCCTCCACTCGCCGCACATATTTGATCGCCAGCGCGGGCAAATCCGCCCAACTGCGCGCGCCCCTCGTCGAGCCTTCCCAGCCTTTGACTTCCTCGTAAACCGGTTCGACCCGCGCCTGGTCGGCGGCATGGGGCGGGAGGTAATCGAGCTTGCGGCCGTCGATGGTGTAGCCGGTGCAGATTTTGACCGTCTCGAACCCGTCGAGCACGTCGAGTTTGGTCAGCGCGACGCCGGTGACGCCGCTAACCGCGACCGCCTGGCGGACGAGCACCGCGTCGAACCAGCCGCAGCGGCGCTTCCGGCCCGTGACGGTGCCGAATTCGTGGCCGCGCTCGCCGAGGCGCTGGCCGGTCTCGTCCTCGAGCTCGGTCGGGAAGGGACCCGAGCCGACGCGGGTGGTGTAGGCCTTGACGATGCCGAGCACGAAGCCCGCGCCCGACGGGCCGATGCCGCTGCCGGGGCCGGTCGCTCCGGCGACGGTGTTGGACGAAGTGACGAACGGATAAGTGCCGTGGTCGACGTCAAGCAACACGCCCTGCGCGCCTTCGAACAGGATTTTCTTGTCCGCCCGCAAGGCAACGTCGAGGTCGCGCCACACCGGCTTGGCGAAGGGCA
>JBDSTQ010000253.1:0-5036 GCA_039928195.1 Sphingomicrobium sp. | reverse complement strand
CGAGAATTCCGTCGAACAACGGCTCCTCGACCTCGCCAGCCCCGCGCAGCCCGATGAACTGCCGTTTGTAGCTTTCGGCCAGCGCCAGATGTTCGCCTCGCCCGAGCTCGGGCAACAGCGCCGCCATTGCCTCAGTGAGGCTGAGGCCAATCACCCGCCGCGACTGCTTCGCCTCCGGCACCGCTAGCCCCGCCTCGGCAAAGGTCAGCGCCAGCGCACGATGGATCGTCGCGCCGCTGTCGACCAAAGTCCCGTCGCAATCGAACAGAGCGAGCCGGTTCATCCGCCGCTCGCCGCTTCATGGATTGCGGCGACCACGTCGGCCCGGCCCGCGGCTCGCTGTCCGGCAATCGTCGCCGCACGGTCGCCGGCCGATTTGTGCTGGTTGAACTTGCGGGTTCCGCGGATCTCTATCGGATCGATCTCGAACCCGATGATCGCCTTGATCATCGCCTCGAACTTGCCCGCCGTCATCTTGTCCCGGGTCCACGGACGCTCGGGCGAGAAGCGGCGCTCCATCGTGTCGCTGAGCAGATCGAGATGCGCGACCAGCTCCGGCTCACCCATGATGCGCGCGCGGCCTTCAACTTCGACCGCTTCATAATGCCAAGTCGGAACCTGATCGTCCGAGACATACCAGTTTGCGCTTTGGTATGCGTCGCGCCCGCTGACGCTGATCAGCACCTCCTGATCGGCAATTGTCGCCGCCGCCCGGTTGCGCCGGGCGACATGGAACTGCACGCGCCCCGCGTCCGTCACGATCACCGGCGCGTGCAAAACGCGAGCGCCCGTCGGGCCGCTTACGAAGATGTGCGCGAAGGCGCGCCGTGACATGAAATCCAGCATTTCCGACCGGTTAGTCCACGCGAAATTTGGATTGGGATGCATCAGCGCTTGCCTCGCGCTTTACTCGTCGTCCCCGCGCGCGAGCGTCGCTCGCCACGCCGGCTGTCCGCCTTCGGCCGCGCCGGGCGCTGCCCGGGTTGCGCTTTGGGCGGGGGGGCGGGTGCGTCGCCGGTGCGCGTCTCGAACCCGAGCATCTCGAGGCTTTCGGCGAAATGCGGCGGAAGCTCGGCGGTGACGTCGATCTTGCCCCCGCCCGGCGCGTCGATCCGCAGCCGCCGCGCGTGGAGGTGAAGCTTGCGGCTCACTCCGCCAGTCAAAAACGCTTCGGGTCCGCCATATTTGGCGTCGCCGACGATCGGGTGGCCGAGCGCCGCCATATGCGCGCGCAATTGATGCGTGCGCCCGGTCAGTGGCTGCAATTCGACCCACGCAGCGCGGTTGCCGGCACGGTCGAGCACGCGCCAGCGGGTCTTCGCCGCGAGCCCTTCATCCCAATCGACATGCATCTTCTCGCCGCCCGTCCCCGGCTGCTTGGCGAGCGGCGCGTCGATCGTGCCCTCGTCGCCCTGGGGCAAGTCGACCACCAGCGCCCAATAGATTTTGCGCACCGCGCGGGTCGCGAAGACCTTGGCGAAATGACCCGCCGAGCGCGCATTCTTGGCGACCAAAATCGCCCCCGACGTATCCTTGTCGAGCCGGTGGACGAGCTTGGGCCGTTGCCCCGCCTCGTCGGCGAGCCCGTCGAGCAGGCGATCGAGATGCTTGGTTGTTTTGGTCCCGCCCTGCGTCGCCAGCCCCGCCGGCTTGTTGAGCACGAAGCTCGATTCGTCGTCATGGATGACCATCGCGCGAACGCTTTCGATCTCCTCGTCAGTTAGCGCCTCGCGCTTGACCATGGGCTTGGCCGACCGCTCGGGGACCGCGGCGGCGGGCGGCAGGCGCAGTTCCTGCCCCGCCTCGATCCGTTCGCCGGTCGCGGCGCGCTTGCCCGCCAGCCGCAGCTGCCCCGTCCGCGCCCAGCGCGACACCAGGTTGAAACTGACTTCGGGCATGTGGCGCTTGAACCAGCGGTCGAGGCGGATGCCATGATCGTCGTCGCCGACGGTGAAGATGCGCTCGTGGGTCACGCGGCGCGCTTATCAGCCCGTCTTCCAAAACGCGAACGCCTCGCCCTGCAGCCGCTTGATCAGCCGCGCTGCCTTGGAGCCTTCCCACGGCCCGGAATGCCCATGCGCCTTGGCCCCGCCGACCCACCAGCCCTGCCCCGGAAGCCCGTCCGACTGGCGCACCACCAGCGCCGCCAGCTCGGGCTCGCCGCGCTCCGCCGCTTGCTCGTCGATCAAGCTCAGCACCTTGCACAAAGCGCGCATCTTGGGCCGCGTGAACTGGTGCCCGAGCATTGCGAGCACTTCGGAATAGGTGATCGCCTCGCCCGCCTGCGCCGCCGCAATCAGGATCGCACGGACCTCGCCCGGGTCGGCGAGCAGCCCCGCGCGTTCATTCACTTGGGCTGGTCGGCCACCGGCGTCAGCTCGAACACGTCGAGCTTCGAGGGGCTTTGCGGCCACGGAATCACCAGCCGCCAGGTGAACGGCGCGATCCGCTCGAGCACGCCCGCCATGTCGCGTTTGGGGTCGTCGCCATAGGCCACCGGCTGCTGCTCGTCGCCGAGCGCCAGGCTGCCAAGGAAGATCAGCCGCGTCGTCTCATCATCTTCATACAGGCGCCCGGCAGGCCGCTGGCTCCCGGTCTGCTTGACGATCGTCAGCAGATCGTCCTCGACTTCGACGTAGCAAAAGAATGGTTTGAAGCTTTCGTACGCGCGGCCCTTGGCATTGGCCTTGCCGAGTTTGATCAGCCGGCAGTTGTAGCTTCCGGGAGTCGGCGCCGGACGCGGCAGCGCGGCGCGCGGGTTGAGCAGCGTCTTCTCGCTCCGGACATCGCCGGGATTGCTCTTATTGGCCTCGGCCAGCGCTTGCTGCCACGCCAGCCCCATCCGCGCGAGGCGATCCTCGTCGGCGGCGGTCGCCACCCCGGTCCAGCCATCGGCCTTGAGCGGCGCGCCGACTTCGACCCGTGGCCGCGTCCCCTCCGGCCGCTTGGGCTTGGTCACGCACGCGCCCGCCGCCAGCGCGAGCGCCACGCCGACGATCAGTTTCAGGCCGCGAGCGCGCGTCCGCCGTTTCACCGCTTTTTCCATCATCGCCCCCACTGGCAGCGCAGCCCGCCACTTTCAACTAACGTAACGTTAAGCATTTTCTTCCAAATCGCGCTTACCGCGGCTAGGCGAATGGCGAATGAACGCGGCGAAGCGCCCTTCCGATCCGGTCGCCGCCGCGCCAGCCGTTAATCACGGCCGCAATGGCTTTTTCTTCGGCCTTGGCGCCTATGCGCTGTGGGGCGTTCTCCCGATCTATTTCAAGGCGATTTCCGACGTTTCCGCGGTCGACATCGTCGCTCACCGCATCCTCTGGTCGCTACCGTTCCTCGCGGTGCTCGTCGCGGTCACTCGCGGCTGGCCCGCGATCCGCGCGGCACTCGCCAACCCCAAGACGCTGGCGATCCTGTCGCTCAGCGCAGTGTTCATCGGGGTCAATTGGCTGCTCTACGTCTATGCGGTGACCAGCGGGCACATCATCGCGGCAAGCTTCGGCTACTATCTCAACCCGCTCGCCAACGTCCTGCTCGGCCGCTTTGTCCTGCATGAGCGGCTTGGCCGCTTGCAATGGTTCGCGGTCGCCATCGCCGCCGCGGGCATCTCGGTCCTCGCCGCCGGCGCGCTCGGCCAATTGTGGATCAGCCTGACATTGTGCGTCAGCTTCGCACTCTACGGACTGCTGCGCAAAGTCGTTGCGGCCGACGCCATCACCGGTTTGGCGATCGAGACCGGCCTGCTGTTCCCGCTTGCCGCCGGCTGGCTCGCGTGGCGCGCGCTGAGCGGTGCCGCGATTTTCGGCTCGAGCACGACCGACGCCACCTTGCTGATCGCCGCCGGGATCGTCTCGACGACACCGTTGTTGCTGTTCACCGCGGCCGCGCGACGGCTGCCCTATTCGACGCTCGGCATGCTCCAGTTCCTGGCCCCGACGCTGCAGCTGCTGATCGCCGTCATGCTTTACCGCGAGCCGTTCGGCGCGCCGCAGGCAATCGCCTTCGCCGCGATCTGGACCGCGCTTGCGCTTTACGTCACCGCGCTGGTACGCACCCCGCGCTTGCCGCAAGCGCCCGAATAGGAGACCTCTCATGCTCAATCTCGTCTCGCTGATCATCGGAGCGCTGGCGTTCGTGCTCGCTTTAGTCGCGTTCATTCCGTTGCTTGGCTGGGCCAATTGGCTGATCATCCCGCTCGCCATTCTTGGGGCCGGCGTGGGCATGGTTTCGGGCGCGACCTCGGGCCGCAACCTCAACCTGTTCGTGATCGTCGTCGGCGCCATCCGCCTGATGCTCGGCGGTGGGATCATTTGAGCCGCGACGCCCGGATCGACGCCTATATCGCGAATGCCCAGCCGTTCGCGCGGCCGATCCTCGAGCATGTCCGGGCGCGCGTGCACGTGGTTCTGCCCAATGCCCAGGAAACGCTAAAATGGAGCATGCCGACCTATACCGTCGACGGCAAAATCCTGCTCGTCACCGCCGCCTTCAAAGCCCATGCCGCGCTTAATTTCTGGCGCGGGCAGGAGCTCGCCGGAGGGCAGGCCAATGCCGATGCGATGGGTCAATTCGGCAAGATTGCGGCGCTCGCCGACCTGCCATCCGATGCCGAACTCGACCGCTTGATCGGCGAGGCAGCGGCGCTGGCAAAATCCGCTCTAGTCGCACGCCAGGTCAAGCACGCGCCCAAGCCGGTTCCGCAAATGCACCCCGACTTCGCCGCGGCACTGGACCGATCGCCCAAGGCCAAAGCGGCGTTCGACGCCTTTGCGCCCAGCCACCGCCGCGAATATCTTGAATGGATCGCCGAGGCCAAGCGTGACGCAACGCGCGCCACGCGCATCGCCACCACGATCGACTGGCTGAGCGAAGGCAAAAGCCGCAACTGGAAGTATCAGAATTGCTGAGCGCCTAGCGCGACATCCTCAGCGCCGGCCCGAAGCGCGTCTGCGCTTCGCCTTCGAGCGCGAAACCGCAACTTTCGTAGAATAATCGCGCGCCGGGATTGGCGATTACCGTCAGCGTCAACCCGCGTTTGC
>JBDSTQ010000252.1:0-5800 GCA_039928195.1 Sphingomicrobium sp. | reverse complement strand
GTGATGCTGGTCCGCGCATTGGTCGATGCCGGGAGAGCACGTGAGGCGCTCGATGCCGCCATTGCCCCCGCCGGCCACAGCCCCGCCGAACTCGCACTATGGCATGCGCGCGCCGAAGCGGCGGACGCCGCGGGGGAAGCCGCCGTTGCCGCCGTCGCCTGGGGCCAGCTGTGCGCGGCGCGGCCCGGCGACTGGCGGGCATGGAGCAATTACGGCCAGGCGCTGGCGCTCAATGCGCAATGGCGCGAGGCGGTCGAGGCGCTGCAACGCGGACTCGACCTCAACCCGTCCGAAACACCCTTGCGCCGCAACCTGGCGTCGGCGCTCGCGCACACCGGGCGGCACGCAGAAAGCCTGACCCAGTTTGAGCAACTCGCGGCGGAGCAGCCCGACGATGCGGCGGTCCACTTGACGCTGTCGCGACTGCTTGCCGACCTCGGCCGCAACGAGGAATCGATCGCCGCGCTTGATCGCGCGGCCGAACTTGCGGTCGGCTCGACCAGCGGCGCGGCGGGGGTAAGGCTGATCGACGTCGCGCTTCGTTCCAGCACCGCGTCAGCGGGCGATGCGGCCGCGGTCGACAGCGTTCGCGAGATGTCGTTGTTGCTTGAACGGACTAACCGCATCGATGCCCTGCGCACCTTGCTCGACGAGGCCGAGCAGGCGGGAATAGCGCGCGAACAGCTGGGCTATGCGGCGGCGGCGGTGGCCTTGCGTGACCGCGATCCGGCCGCGGCCAAACGCCTACTCGGTGTCGGGCAACCTGGCACCGACGCGATGCGCTGGCATCGGCTGATGGCCAAGATCGAGGACGCGCTGGGCAATCCCGCGGCCGCGTTCGCCGAAGCCGAAGCGATGAACCGGGCGCCCGACGATCATGCGGGCTGGCGCGCGCGGGGCGCGGATTATCGCCGGCGGCTGCGCCGATTGGCGGCTCTCGCCACGCCCGCATGGGGCGCTGCGCTGCCGACCGCCGTGCCCGACGGGCGCCGCAGCCCGGCCTTTCTGGTCGGCTTTCCACGGTCGGGAACGACGTTGCTCGATACGTTTCTCATGGGTCACCCCGATGTGGCGGTGCTCGAGGAGGTCCACCTGCTCGGCGAGGCCGAAAAAATTATCGGGCCGGTACTCGATCTCGCCCGCCGTTCGCCAGATGACCTTGCCGCCGCACGGCGCGCCTATTTTGCCGAGCTCGACCGCCATGTCGCATCCGATTTTACCGGGCTGGTGATCGACAAGATGCCGCTCAACATGCTCGGCCTGCCCTTGATCTACAGCCTGTTTCCTGATGCGCGGATCATCTTTGCCCAGCGCCATCCGGCCGACGCGGTGCTGAGCGGGTTCATGCAGAGCTTCGTCCTCAACGATGCGATGGCGAGCTTCCTCGAAATATCCGATGCCGCCGATCTCTATGATGCTGCGATGAGCGCCTTCACGCGCGGCCGGGAAGCGGTCCCGCTCGCAGTCCACACCGTGGTCTACGAGGAGCTGGTCTCCGACCCCGAAGCGGCCGTTCGCCAGCTCGCCGCATTCCTCGGGCTCGAATGGCGCGGCGAGATGCTCGATCATCAGGCGACCGCGAAGGGGCGCGGCGCGATCATTACCCCGAGCTACGATCAGGTCGTGCAGCCGTTGAGCAAGGCGCCAAGCGGACGCTGGCGGCGCTATGCCGAGCAGCTCACGCTGGTGTTGCCGGTGCTGCTGCCGTGGGCCGAGCGCCTCGGCTATCCAAACGAGCTGGTGGAATTTCCCAACTAACGGCGATCATTGCTGGCAAAATGAACCCTGCAAAGTTGCCGATCATTGAAAAGACGCGGCATTTTTCAATTGGCACGCCCCCTGCATTGTAGGCTGCATGGGCCCGATGGTCGGGTCCGCCAAATGCCAAAAAGGGGATTTCCAATGTTCGCCACTCTCTCGACCGCTCGCGAAACCGCCACTCTGTTCGCCGGTGCTTTCGTCTCCGCACTCCTGCTCGTTTCGGCCGCCACCTCGCTGCCGATCGCCTGAACTTCTTTTCGATCAAGGACATTCCAATGAACGGACGTTTTCTCGTCAACCGGCGCGATGCCAAGATCCTGGGCGTCGCCGCCGGACTCGCCAATCTCACCGGGTTCGACGTTTTGCTGATCCGCCTTGCGATGGTCGCCGCGGTGCTCATCGCCGGGCCGATCGCGATTCTCTTCTACCTCCTCGCCGGGTGGCTGGCGCCCGCGCAATAAAGCGCCGCCACTCGCGCACGCCGCCACGCTCGGCTAGGCTCCGGCCCGATAGGGAGAGTCGCCATGCGTAAGTTGCTGCTCGGAATCGCCGCAATCAGCCTGTTTTCCACGCCTTCGTTCGCCGCCTTGAAGGTCGGGGCCAAGGCACCCGACTTCGTCACTCAAGGGGCCTTGGCGGGCAAGCCGTTCCGGCTTCATCTGGCGCGCGAGCTGCGCAAGGGCCCCGTGGTCCTCTATTTCTTCCCCAAAGCGTTCACCAAGGGCTGCACGCTCGAGGCGCATGCGTTCAGCGACGCCGCTGCCGATTTCCGCAAGGCCGGCGCGCAAGTTATCGGCATGTCCGCCGACGATCTCCCGACATTGAAGAAATTCTCGGTCGAGGAATGCCGCAACGCTTTCCCGGTGGCGAGCGCGACCAAGCCGATGATCAAGGCCTATGACGTCGCCATGCCGGTGGTCAACCGGGTGCGCCCGATGACCGACCGCACCAGCTATGTCATCGCCAGCGACGGGCGCATCGCCTTCGCCCATTCGGACCTCAACTGGAGCGAGCATGTCGCCAAGACGCTCGCCGCGGTGAAAGCGCTCAAGGGCCGCTAGACCGGTCGGGGGCAATAGCGCGGGGGCGCGGCGGTGGACGCATTCTCCTATCTCTCGGTGTTGCTGTCGGTGATCCTCGGGCTTGCCGTCCAGCAAGTTCTGCTGGGATATCGCGGCCTGGCCTTGGCGCGGCGCGAGCTGCGCTGGTACGCGCCGCCGCTGATCTGGTCGGTGCTGATCCTGATGATGGTCGCGCAGCATTGGTGGTCGAGCTTCGGCCTTGCCCAACGCAGCGACTGGTCGTTCGCCTTGTTTGCGACGATCCTTATCCAGACGGCGTTGTTCTACCTGATGGCGGCGGTGGTTCTGCCCGACATTCCGGCCGATCGCCCGACCGACCTCAAGGCGCATTATTTTCGCGAAGCGCCGATCTTCTTCGGGGTGTCGTCGGTCGCCGTCGCGTGGAGCATCTTCCGCCAATATATGCTCGACGGACAGCCGCCGCACGGGATCAATCTGGCGTTTCATTTGCTGTTCCTGGCGATGGCGCTGATCGCCATTTGGTCGAAGCGGGCGCGGCTGCACGAGATTTTCGCCGCGGCGATGATCGTCCTGTTCGTGACCTACATCGCGCTGTTGTTCGCGCGGCTGTGAGCATGCGTTCGCGCCAGTAGGCGTGCGGCGCGGCACGGGTTATGCTTAGGCCACACGGGGCGCCGGTCGCGCCGCTGTCAGGAGAGTGTCATGGCCAAGGGTCAGAAGAAATCGAACAAGGAAGCGCGCAAGCCCAAGGCGGAAAAGAAAAAGACCATCGCCGCCAATCCGTCGCAAAAGGCGGGGACGGTGCGCGGACTCGAGAATTTCAAGAACTGATGTGGCCAGCGGCCCTGTAAGGCGGTCGCGATGGGGCGTAGAGAGTTGCCGTTCCAGATCAGGAGCGTGACCATGAACGACGAGCCCGAAGAGCGCCATTACAGCGAGGAGCAAGTCAGTGGCGGTCGCAAAGATAATGTCGGGCGCTGGGTGCTCGGCATCTCCTTGCTGCTGATCGTCATTGCGATGTCGGCGGCGTGGATCATCCCCGCGCTGACCAGGTGAGTCCGGCTGCGCGCCCGGCGGTCGCAGCCGAGCAATGAGCGCCGCAGCGATGGCGGGCGACGCGTGTGGCTGACCCCCGGATTCTGGTCGACGCCGATGCGTGCCCGGTCAAGGACGAGATCTACAAGGTCGCGTGGCGGCGCGGAATCGCGGTCAAGGTGGTCAGCAACATGCGGCTGCGCGTGCCCGATCATGAACTGATCGAATGCGTGGTGGTGAGCGACAAATTCGACGCGGCGGACGATTGGATCGCGGAACAAGCGGGGGCGGCGGACGTGGTCGTCACGGGCGACATTTTGCTCGCCGACCGTTGCCTCAAAGCGGGCGCGAGCGTGATCGGCCACAACGGCCAGCCGTTCACCGCCGCGAGCATCGGCGGGGCGATCGCCACCCGCGCGATCATGGCCGATCTCCGCGCCGGCGCGGTCGGCGAGGCAATCGGCGGGCCGGCGGGGTTCACCAAGGCCGACCGCAGCCGCTTCCTCCAGGCGCTCGATGCGGCGCTGGTGCGGCTGGCGCGGAGGACGGGCTAAGTTGACCTACTTGACCATGTGACGAGTTTCCGCGCGTGGTGTGACCTTCGTTACCTTGCCCTCCGCAATTTCCAACAGCGCGAGGGGCAATTGACGGCGCGGAGCGAGCGGCGGTGTGACCTTCGTGACCCGCATCGCCACCGCCATCGCCGCCGCCGCGCATGACCCAGTCCCACGCCGCGGCAAAGCGCGCGCCGGTGGGGCGGGCGCTCAGGCGATAGGCGCTCTCGCGGCTCATCCCGACCGAGGCGGCGGCGCGGGTCACGCTGCGCGTGCGCTCAAGCGTGCGGATGAAGCCGAGCTGGCGTTCGTCGGTCCAGCCATCGCGACGGCATTGCGGGAAGCTTGCGCGCGGGCGTGACGAATCGTCCATCGACCAGCGTGAAGCAGACCAATTCCTACATTGAAAGACTTATCGCGCGGCGCGGGCGCGGATCAGCCGGCGGCGAGCGCGGGCGAGTTGTGCCCGGCGGGCGTTTGGCGCCCGGGAAGCGCGCAGGCGGAGTCGATGCCGAGGACATGGGTCGCGCGGCCGAAGCCGATCCAGCCCGCCGCGCAAAACGTCAGATCGACGATCTCCTCGTCGCTGAGCGCGGCCTTGAGCTCGGCCCACAAGGCCTCGTCGGCGGCGAGCCCGCGCGGGTCGAGGCTCATCGCCTGGACGTAGCGCACCGCGATCGCCTCGCGCGGGTCGAGGTGCGACAGGTCGCCGACCATGATCGCGGCGTAAAAGGCCTCGTCGGGGTCGCTCCCTTTAGTCCCCTCGCCCTCGCCGATCCCGAGCAGGAAGGAATCGCGCCCGGTGCGCCAGTCGCTGCACACGGTGCAGCCGTTGATCGCCGCAATCGCGATCCGCGCCGCCTCGAACAATCGCCGCGGCAGGATCGAATGGCGGTACGTCGCGACCGAGAAAGCGCCCGCCGCGCCGAGCAACTCGGGCGCATAATCCTCGGCGAGATTGGGCATCGGCTGGCCCGGCCGTTCGGTGATCGCGACTCGCATGGCGGGGCTCCTGTCAGTGGGGGCAAGCGCGTAATCTGCGCGCCGGCGGGGGGATCGGCAATGGTGGCGGGTAGCCGGGTCCGAACAGTCGCGCGGAAGTTGGCTAAGTTGCGGCCTCAACGCGCGCGCGCGAGTCGGATGGTTGCTGGAGCCGGGTCGAAAGGTCACAAAGGCCCCGTCCGGGCGACCGTGCGCGGGCGCGCTTGCGAAGGGGAAAGCCGACGACAGCCGGCGCGTCGTGTGAACTTCGTCCAGCGCACACAATCGCGACCGCCCGCGCTGGCGTGAAAAAGGGACCGGACACCCAGGGCAATGCCGCGCTCATTCGCATCGGCGAGCTTGGAGCAAATGAACTCCTATTTTGCAATCGGCGCGGGATCGATCGATCGATCCGGCGGCGACCGG